>NZ_JAJTDH010000053.1:0-48699 GCF_021300285.1 Microcystis sp. 49638_E5
TGTAGGGTGTGGGGTGTGGGGTGTAGGGTGTGGGGTGTGGGGAGTTTTCTCAGTGAACTGATAACTGATAACTGATAACTGATAACTGATAACTGATAACTGCCAGAAAAGCCCAGCAAAGTTAAGTTATATTAAGATTACTCAGAATGCGTCCTCGTCCCATTCAGAAATCTCATGACTCAACCGCAAGCGCAACGCATCCTCTACGTTAGACTCCCCTGTAACCCCATTTTCCCCATCGGTGTGGTTTATCTTTCCGACCACGTCCATAAACTATTCCCCGACATCGAACAAAGGATTTTTGACCTTGGTGCAGTCCCCCCCTTAGACTTTAACCAGTCCCTCGATCGCTGTGTTGACGAATTTCGGCCCACCCTGCTAGTATTCTCCTGGCGGGATATTCAAATATATGCCCCCGTCGGTGGTCGCGGTGGTAATCCCCTGCAAAACGCCTTTGAATTTTACTACGCTAAAAACCCCCTAATCAAGCTGCGAGGTGCTTTAGGCGGTTTAAAGGTGACAACCGCCTACTACGGTGAATTATGGCGCAATCAGGGACTAATTCGCCGCGGGTTGCAGCGGGCCAAAAAATACCATCCCGAAGCGCGAGTTATCGTCGGGGGTGGTGCCGTCAGTGTTTTCTACGAACAACTAAAAACCAAACTGCCCACAGGAACAATTGTATCAGTGGGAGAAGGGGAAACCCTGCTAGAAAAATTCCTCTCCGGCCGGGACTTTAGCGATGAACGTTGTTATGTCGTCGGAGAAACCACACCCCGGCCGCGTTTAATCCACGAATCCCCCACCCCCTTAGAGAAATCCGCTTGTAACTACGACTACATCGCCAGTATTTGGCCGGAATTTTCCTACTATTTCCAAGAAAACGACTTTTATATCGGGGTACAAACCAAGCGCGGCTGTCCCCATAACTGCTGCTACTGCATCTATACCGTCGTCGAAGGGAAACAAGTACGCATTAATCCCGCCGATGAAGTAGTTAAGGAAATACGCCAATTATACGACCGCGGCATTCGCAATTTCTGGTTTACCGATGCCCAATTTATCCCCGCCAGAAAATTTATCGACGATGTAGAAGAACTATTAGAAAAAATCCTCGCCGATGGGATGAAAGATATCCATTGGGCTGCCTATATTCGTGCCGATAATCTCACCCCGAAACTGTGCGATTTAATGGTAAAAACAGGCATGAACTACTTTGAAATTGGCATCACCAGTGGTTCTCAGGAATTAGTCCGCAAAATGCGGATGGGCTATAATTTGCGGACAGTTCTACAAAATTGTCGAGACTTAAAAGCGGCGGGTTTTAATGATCTGGTTTCGGTAAATTATTCCTTTAATGTTATTGATGAAACCCTAGAAACTATTCGTCAAACTATCGCCTATCATCGGGAATTAGAAAACATTTTTGGAGTCGATAAAGTGGAACCAGCCATCTTTTTTATCGGACTACAACCCCACACCCATCTAGAAGAATACGCCTTCAAAAAAGAAATTCTTAAACCCGACTACGATCCCATGAGTTTAATGCCCTGGACAGCCAAAAAACTGCTCTGGAATCCTGAACCTTTGGGGTCATTCTTTGGCGAAGTTTGTCTGCAAGCATGGCGACAAAATCCCGATGATTTTGGACGGGAAGTGCTGAAAATTTTGGAAGCAAGACTAGGGAAAGCCGATTTAGAATCCGCTTTAACCGCACCGATAGAAACTAAGGAAAAAGTCTTAATTACCGCTTAAAAATTAATTTTAGTCAATCCGAAGGCGGCAATTAGCGTTACCATGAGTCTGAAATCAGGAGATCATCAAAATCCCTTTACTGGTAACTGCAAAATGACCGACCATCGCCCCCATGGGCTAGAATTAGCGGAATATATCGCCCTAGGATT
The DNA here is from genome assembly GCF_021300285.1 of Microcystis sp. 49638_E5. Taxonomy (NCBI): domain Bacteria; kingdom Bacillati; phylum Cyanobacteriota; class Cyanophyceae; order Chroococcales; family Microcystaceae; genus Microcystis; species Microcystis sp. 49638_E5. The sequence goes on from NZ_JAJTDH010000053.1 coordinate 1,905, forward strand.
AACCCTGCTTACCCTTATCGCCATGGGTGCGGGGTTTTTGCCTTTGTTCCTCCTAGTCGTGACTTTCGGGTTAAATATTCTCAATCGTCTCCGAGAAAGAACCAGGCAACTTCAACGCTTAACCGAGATAACCGGTCATTTACAGGAGCAGTGGGAAGAAGAAAAAGAAGCTTTATCGGCCCAAATACAGTCCCTGAGTCCCGCAGCAGCCAAGGATAACGCCCTTGCGGTCGCAGAATTAGAGGAGAATATTCTCGCCCTCGAACAGTCCTACAATCAAATTATTCAATACATCAACCGTAACGCGCTGCTGGAACGCATCGAACATCTGGAAAAATCCTACAGTCGCTTACAAAGAGAGATTTTACCGATTAACGAAGAATCGGCGGATATTACCGCCACAAAAGCGGAAAATGAGCCACAAATCACCCTACCCACCCTTAATTTAACTCTCACTTCCCCCCCCGTCCCTATCCCCCATTGGCACTATTATCGCCGTCTGACCGCCCATCGGGAAATGATCACAGCGATCGCAATTACCGAGGATCAACGGTTTTTAATTAGCGTTAGTTGGGATCGTACCCTGAAAATCTGGGATTTTGCGAGGGGAACCCTGATTAATACGTTGGAAGCTCACGATCAGGGCATTTTAGCCCTAGCAGTTACCGGAAACGGCGATTATCATCTAGCGACGGGAGGATTCGATCAAACCGTTAAATTATGGACTTTAGCCAGCGATGGCAGTAATCTGGAATTAGATCAAATTTTCCTCGGTCATCTCGGTTCGATTCACGGCCTAGATTTTGCCTCTCGGTGGCATTTTTTGGTTAGTGGTAGTTACGATCAAACCCTAAAACAGTGGAATTTAGAGCAGGAAACCGAAGAATTTAGCTCCTATGACAGTCTGGGGGCAATTTATGCCCTAGCGGTGGCTCCTAATCAAGATTTTATCGCCGCAGCTGGAGGTGATGGCACTGTCTCCCTCTGGCAATTGGGATCGGGAGAAAAAATCGCCGTCCTATCCGGTAACGTTTCTTCGGTGCAGAGTCTGGCGATCGCTGCTGATAGTCAGATTATTGCCGCCGGTTGTGTGGATGGGACGGTGAAAATCTGGCAATACGACCCCGAGAAAAGCGGTTATTTTGCGCCAATTCGGGTGATAAATGCCCATAATGGTCAGGTGACAAGCTTGGTATTCGCAGAGGAGGGTCAATGGTTATTTACCGGGGGAACCGACGGAGAGATTAAAATCTGGTTAGCCAATTCTCAACAGGCGATCGCAACTCTCACCGCTGCCGATGGGCGATCATCGCCGATCTCCAGTTTAGTTCTCAGCCCCGATTATTGTCACCTAGCGGCGGCCGCGGCCGACGGCAGCATCACCATCTGGGAAAATATCACTTAATGGTCGATCGAACTAGAAAAATTGTATAATGTAATGTCCCGGACTCGGTCGGGCCAGTTTGACCCCAAGAAAAAGTGACTGAGTTAATTGTCGTTTCTGCCTAATAGTTGTCATCGGGGCATCGAGAACGCGAGAGCGATCGCTTATCCCAGAATCATTACCCATAGTAAAAAATTCAGAATGAAGACTCCAACAGATCAAAGATTTGATTACGTCAAAATCGGTTTAGCGTCCCCCGAGAGAATTCGGCAATGGGGAGAAAGAACTCTACCTAACGGTCAAGTCGTCGGAGAAGTAACCAAACCAGAAACGATCAACTATCGGACTCTCAAACCGGAAATGGATGGGTTATTCTGCGAGAAAATTTTTGGCCCCTCCAAAGACTGGGAATGTTGGTGCGGTAAATACAAACGCGTCCGTCACCGGGGGATTGTCTGTGAACGTTGCGGGGTAGAAGTCACCGAGTCCCGGGTACGTCGTCATCGCATGGGTTTTATCAAATTAGCTGCCCCTGTCACCCACGTTTGGTATCTCAAAGGTATTCCCAGTTATCTCAGTATCCTGCTCGATATGCCCCTGCGGGACGTGGAGCAGATCGTCTATTTTAATGCCTATGTGGTTCTCGATCCGGGTAACGCGGGCAATCTTAGTTATAAACAACTCCTCAGCGAAGATCAATGGTTAGAGATCGAAGAAGAAATCTACGCGGAGGATTCGGAATTAGTCGGCATTGAAGTGGGTATCGGGGCCGAGGCTATCCAAAGACTCTTACAGGAAATTAACCTGGAAGAAGAAGCGGAAAGACTGCGGACGGAAATTGTCGAAAGTAAAGGGCAAAAACGGGCAAAATTAATTAAACGTCTCCGGGTAATCGATAACTTTATCGCCACGGGTTCTCAGGCAGAATGGATGGTTTTAAGCGTAATTCCCGTGATTCCTCCCGATTTACGCCCGATGGTGCAGTTGGACGGCGGCCGTTTTGCCACCTCTGACCTGAACGATCTCTACCGTCGGGTGATTAACCGCAATAACCGTTTATCCCGTCTGCAAGAAATTCTCGCCCCGGAAATTATCGTCCGTAACGAAAAACGGATGTTACAGGAGGCCGTCGATGCTTTAATTGATAACGGTCGTCGCGGTCGCACGGTGGTGGGGGCCAATAATCGCGCCCTGAAGTCTTTATCGGATATTATCGAGGGTAAACAGGGGCGTTTCCGTCAAAATCTCCTCGGTAAACGGGTTGACTATTCGGGACGTTCGGTTATCGTTGTCGGTCCGAAATTGAAGATCTATCAATGCGGTTTACCCCGGGAAATGGCGATCGAATTGTTCCAACCCTTCGTTATCCATCGTTTAATTAAATTAGGCATCGTCAATAATATCAAGGCAGCCAAGAAAATGATCCAACGGGGGGATGCCAATGTTTGGCACGTCTTGGATGAAGTAATCACGGGACACCCGGTGATGTTAAACCGCGCTCCTACCCTGCACCGTTTGGGCATTCAAGCGTTTGAACCGATCCTAGTGGAGGGCCGGGCGATTCAGTTACATCCCCTCGTCTGTCCCGCTTTTAACGCTGACTTTGACGGGGACCAAATGGCCGTACATATTCCCCTCTCCCTGGAAGCACAATCGGAAGCGCGATTATTGATGTTAGCTTGTCATAATATTCTCTCACCGGCGACCGGTCGTCCGATTGTTGCCCCTTCTCAGGATATGGTTTTGGGTTGTTATTATCTCACGGCCGAAAATCCCAAGGCCCAAAAGGGTGGAGGTCGTTATTTCGCCAGCATGGATGACGCTATTCGCTCTTTCGATCAGGGATTGGTGGATCTGCACGCTTCTGTGTGGTTGCGTTTACCAGTCGGAGAAAAGGTGAAAACCAATAAACCCGATGAGGAAGTCCTGGAAACGGAAACTCTCCCCGATGGCAGCATCTGGAAATATTATCGGGAGCGCAAAACCCGGGAGAAGGATGGTGAGATAATTTCTCAGTATGTGCGTACTACTGTAGGGCGAATTATCTACAATAAGACGATTCTAGAAGCTTTGGTGGTCTAGAGAGAGATTAGGTTAGGGTGGGCAATGCCCACCTTAATTTTTAGGCTAAAGCGGCAATACATTCTATTTCCACTAGCACATCTTTGGGAAGACGGGCCACTTCCACACAGGCCCGGGCCGGGGCAGTTTCCGGGGGGAAATAACGGGCATAAACTTGATTCATCGCCCCGAAATTGGCTAAATCCGAGAGAAAGACGGTAGTTTTCACCACATTTGACCAATTAGCCCCAGCAGCGGTTAAAATGCCCTCTAGATTGGCCATAACTTGTTCGGTTTGGGCGCTAATTTCCCCGGAGACGATTTCACCCGTGACGGGATCTAGGGGAATTTGTCCCGCAACAAAGAGAAAAGGACCAGGAGCGGCGATCGCTTGATTATAGGGACCCACAGGGGCCGGAGCTTTATCAGTACGGATGACCTGATTATTCATGGGCAGGATAGTTAAAAAAGATGACATTGAATCAATTGAATATTTTCCCAGTTTTTCGATCGCTTGTAGTTAATTTTCGCCGGTTAGGGGATTTAATTTTGACTGATTGTCTTTGTCGAAGGTGCGCTAAAAGCGATTGTACGAGAAATAAGTCAACACTTATGACGCTGCAATTCTGCATCTAACTCTGTTAACAAAGCATATATTCTATCAAAATCATGTTTAGTTTTAGAAGGAGCGTCATAGGTTCTCAAAGTACCTTTAGTATGAGTATGAGCCGCTCGATTGCGACTTTTCTTTAGATTAACAAGATCACTTTTTAAAGCACTGATTTTACCAGTGTTTTCTAACTTTTCTTCGATTTTTTCTAATGTTGCTAAACCAATAACCATCATCAACATTTTTCTAAAAGCTTCATATCCAAAACTATAAGTATCGCCAATAGTCTTATCGATGAATTTTTGGTTAGCTTCGGACTTTAAGCATCGTTTAGCACATCTTAAAACTATATCATCCATAGTTTCCTCGATCCAGCCACATAATTCTATAAGAGCTAGTTTAGAATAAAAAATCTTTTGATCATCACTTGTAGAGTCATTATAGAGTTTATCAAGCCTGTTTAGCGTCTTGAATAAATAACTTTTAGTAATCATTACCAGTAGAAGTAGATGAAAAAATTTTGATAGATGTATTAATTCTCTCTAAAGCCTTATCTTTTCGATACATACCACCAGATAAATTTTTAGTTAAAAATGGTTCAGATTTTATTAATCTAGAATACTTGTCTTGTAATTCATCATTGGAGAGATTGACTAAAGTATCTAAATTTTTGGCAACTCCTAACAGAATTCCCTCAGCAATAACTTTACTGGTTTTGAGAGGTTCCTCTTTGAAGATTCTATCATAAATCAAGTCAACAGTTTGCTTAAATAATTCATCTTTATCTTGAATAAAATCTTCATGAGCCAATCTATGTTTATACATATAATCATTTAAAAATCCGGTCAATTTCCCCTTGTAGTTCTGGTATCCATCATAAAAAGCAAAGAAACGAAGAACTAATTCTTCATCTTCAAATCGAGATGCTTTTTTCTGCTTTCGATCCATCAGCAAAAGCCAGTTTTCATATTGAGCGCATTCTTTTAAAAAAGTATTAAACTCGCCATTATAGATACAATTTCTGATCTCCTGATTATTAAGTTTTACTCCACCGGTATTTAAGCGATGGAAAATGTTAAAAATATAATTATTATGAGTTTTTTTGCTGGAGTCGTAGCGAATCATGGTGATGGGAATAGTCATATTTTCTACGCGTTCATATAATTCTTCATGCTGAGTTTTTATTTCCTCAACTGTTTTTCCAGAAATAGACGAATCTACATCAGCTAATTTTGATAGCTTCCAATTTTCAGTAGTTAAAAATTTGACGATGGTACTAATTCGTTGTAATCCATCGATGATATAGCGTTTATCTGTCTTATAGTCAAGACTAATACACATACTAGGAATCGGTAACTGTTTCATTAAACTATCAATAAAACGAGTTTGTTGTGGATCAGTCCACACCACATCTCTTTGAAAATCTGGATCGATAACCAATTGTTTTTTTTGATACATTCTAACTAGATCAGAGCAGGATCGCTGCTCATTGTAAGCAATAATATCTACAGGAGGAAAATCCACATCATCTTCTTCCTCTAGATACTTTTCTTCTTCGGCTGCTAGTAATTTCTCTTCTTGACTGAGATAATTAACCATAATTTTTATCCCTCCTAATATCTATAAAATTTTCACAGTTAAAAGGGTACTTTATTCGACAATAAAGCACCCTTTTAATTTAGCTTAGAACTCTCCTTTTAAAGCGGCATTACAGCGCTCGCAAATAGTGGGATCATCGGCAAATTTTCCCACTTGAGTGGAATAATTCCAACAGCGATCGCATTTTTCGCCGTCTGCTTTGACAATTCCCACCGAAACAAAGTCTGATTCTCCCTTATATTCTGCGGTTTGAATTGCGCTAATATCACTAACTAATTCCACTTGAGAAGAGAGAAATAGATAACGCAATTCATCGACTTTATTTCCCGTTAAACTATCACAATTGTTGAATAATTCTAACTCCTGTTGTAAGGTTTCATCGGGAACATAAAGTAAAACTTTTGCCTCTAAAGAAGCACCGATCGCCTTATCATTTCTGGCAGTTTCCATCACCTTATTAACTTCGGTGCGTAGCTGCCGGAATTTGGCCCATTTATCGGCCAATTCGCGATTATTCCAAGCAGGATCGATGTTTAGCCATCCTGACTCAAATACCGATAAATAAGGAGTTTTGTAGGGGAGAAATTGCCAGATATCTTCCGCTAGATGAGACAGGACAGGAGCGATCGCTTTAGCAAGATTTTCTAAAGCAATAGCATAGACTGTTTGACAACTGCGACGACGGAAAGAATTAGGATCAGAAATGTATAAACGATCCTTAGCGATGTCGATATAAAAGTTAGATAAATCGACAACACAAAAATTCTGTACCGTCTGGAAAAAGCGGAAGAATTGGAAACTTTCAAAAGCTGCCGTTACTTCCGTAAACACTTCCGAGATACGATGTAACATATAGCGATCAATCTCCGGTAGATCTTCATAAGCTACTGCATCTTTAACGGGATCAAAATCATTTAAACTCCCCAGTAAAAACCTGGCAGTATTACGGATTTTATTACGGATATCTACCAACTGTTTAAGAATATTTTGACCGATATTCACATCATTGGTATAGTCCACCGAGGACACCCATAACCGAATCACATCCACCCCATAAGCGGGTTCTTTTTTCTGGTCTTTACCCCCATTAATGATCACATTGGGATCGATGACATTACCCAGAGATTTACTCATTTTTCGTCCCTGTTCATCCAAAACAAAACCGTGAGTTAACACCGTTTTATAGGGAGCAATACCATTAGCAGCGACACTGGTTAATAAACTCGATTGAAACCATCCCCGATGCTGATCCGATCCTTCTAGATACATATCCGCAGGATAACTTAATTCTGGTCGAGCATTAGCCACCGCATTCCAACTAGAACCAGAATCAAACCACACATCCATAGTATCCATTCCCTTGCGATAACTGCGACCATTATCGCGATAACTAGGAGGCAATAATTCCTCTACGGATAACTCCCACCAAGCATTAGAACCCTTGACTGCGAAGATAGCTTGAACGTGATTAATCGTCTCCTCGGTTAACAGAGGTTCATTCGTTTCTTCGTCATAAAAAACAGGAATAGGAACCCCCCAACTGCGCTGACGAGAGATACACCAATCGCTTCTTTCACTAACCATAGAAGTGATGCGATTCTTACCCGTTGCAGGAATCCAACGCACCGAATCAATTGCTTCTAAAGCTAATTCCCGGAATCCTTCCACGGAAGCAAACCATTGTTCTGTTGCGCGGAAAATTGTCGGTTTTTTGGTTCTCCAATCGTAGGGATATTTATGCTGGTATGCTTCTTCTTTGAGTAAGGCACCCTTTTCTGTCAGTGCTAAAATAATTGCTTCATTAGCATCTTTCAAGACATTTAAACCCGCAAATTGTCCCGCTTCTGCGGTGAAATTTCCCTTATCATCCACGGGAGAAAGTATCGGTAAACCGTAACGTTGGCCGACGATATAATCCTCCTGACCATGGCCGGGGGCCGTGTGAACTAATCCGGTGCCGGAATCAGTGGTGACATAATCCCCACCGATGAGAATCGCACTTTCTCTGTCAAACAAAGGATGACGGTATTTAGTATGTTCTAATTCCAGACCTTTAACCGTTGCTTTAATCGTCAAAGTCCTGTTCAAAGTGTCGGCTAATTTTTCGACTAAATCCGTCGCTACAATTAGATAATTAGACTCGCTAGTTTCCACCACTGAATAGTTTAATTCTGGGTTTAATGCGACGGCCAAATTCCCGGGTAAAGTCCAGGGGGTAGTCGTCCAGATAGCCACGGATAAATTAGGCAAAAATGGCGTTAAAACTGGGGTTGAAACTGACGTAATTGGGAAAGCAACATAGACACTGCGGGAAGTGTGACCTTCGGGATATTCTAATTCTGCCTCAGCTAAAGCGGTTTGAGAACTAGGACTCCAGTGAACCGGTTTTAGTCCCCGATAAATATAACCTTTTAGGGCCATTTTTCCGAATACGGCAATTTGAGCGGCCTCGTATTCAGGTTGTAGGGTTAAATAGGGATTTTCCCAGTCTCCCCAGACTCCATATCTTTTGAAACCTTCACACTGTTCTTTTTGCGTTTGAAGGGCAAAATCGTGGGCTTTCTGACGTAATTTCAAAGGGGTTAGACCCTCTTTTTCCGAGCTTTTGAGACTTTGTAAAACCTTCAGTTCAATCGGCAACCCGTGACAATCCCAACCAGGCACATAGCGCACTTTGTAGCCTTGCAGCAGTTTATATTTATTGATAATGTCTTTGAGAATTTTATTTAAAGCATGACCGATATGCAGAGACCCGTTAGCGTAGGGGGGGCCATCGTGGAGAATAAATAATTCTTTGGGGTTATTTTGCGCTAATTTCTCGTATATTTGCTCATCTTGCCAGAATTTCTGGATTTCTGGCTCACGTTTACTGGCATTTGCTCGCATATCAAAGTCAGTTTGAGGCAAATTAACGGTATCTTTGTAACTTTTAGCGTTGGACATTCTAGCAAACCTATGGATATCAATCGTTTTCGGGATTCATTCCTAAATAACGTCCCTTTGAGAGTCGTTATCTCTAGTCTGTCACATAACTGTAATATAAATATTACAAGTGACAATCATTGATCTATAAGTCTAGCGAGATTGTGTCCAAGAGCGATGATTCCCAAAGGCTATAATTTAGTTATTCGAGAATAGGGAGCATGAGGACGATGGTGACGAATCCTAATTTTTTTTATGTCTCTCCAGAAGTGTATCTAGAAGGGGAAAGAGTCAGTCCGATCAAGCACGAGTACCGAAAAGGACGGATTTATGCAATGGTAGGCGCAAAAAAGCCGCATATCGTTTTATCGGCCAATTTAGCCAAGGTTTTAGGTAATCATCTCGATGATAGTCCCTGTCTTGTTCTCACTTCCGATATCAAAGTCCGGTTAGAGGAGGCAAATTGTTATTATTATCCCGATATTGCGGTGGTTTGTGACGAGAGAGAGATTAACAATACCGATGATTTTATTCTCTATCCCGTTCTGATTATTGAAGTATTATCGAAATCTACGGAATCCTTTGATAGGGGTGATAAATTCAGCGATTATCAAACCTGTCCCACCCTAAAAGAATACATTCTTATTCATCAAAACCAGATGAAAATTGAATGTCACCGTCGCGAGGATTCGGGAGTTTGGAAAGAACAGATCTATGAAGCGGAAGATGAGGTAGAATTTACCAGTGTAGGATTCCGGGGATCGATCGCTTCTATCTATCGCAAAGTCCCCGGTTTGGTATGATTACAATTCTTTTTTGACATCGCACTTTTATGTCCCTAATTCTCTAAAGCTTCAAATTGACGTAAAGCAAGACTAGAACCTTGATTCCAGCCTAATTCAACATAATAGGGGAAAAGTTTCTTGATATTTATATCGGGAAAGAGACGACTATTTTCACTTTCTTGATAACCGTCTTCTCTGAACAGATATATTTTTAATTCTTCCCGACGATAAACCCACAATTCGGGGATTTTTAGCAATTGATAAGCCTCTACATCAGTCAGAGAAGTAAAGTCCACTTCTATAGCTAAATCGGGAGGAGGATCGACAGTTAAATCAATTCTCTCTTTGCCTAAAATTGCCTGTCTATTATCAATATAAAAACAGGTATCTGGTTCTACTCCCGCTTCTCCCGGAATTTTCAAGGTAATTGGATCAAAACATTCCCAGTCTTTGCCTTGACGACGAAGGATAATTTTTACTAAATCACTTAAAAGATTGATACGTTTGCCATGACTTGGTAAGGGAGACATAAGCCGAATTTCTTGCGTTTTGCAATTAAAATAGAGTTTGGGATAGGTTTTTTGGAGACGTAAACTCAGCAATCTTTGGTAATCTTCCCAAGTCTGATGGGGAAAAATAACTTGACTGCCCGGAGATAAAGATAAAGTATTTTCGTTGAGAGTAATTAGTAGCATTTTGGTAATTATCCTTGATTTTTTGCTGTTATCTCTTATTTTTTTTGGCTGAGGAGACTTCTAAAACTGCTTTCGGGTAGGCAATGCGTTGATGGTGGAATTGTTGCCAAACTTGCACAAAAATCTCGGCAATAATTGGTAATTCCTCCTGACGAATACCACTATCTACTAATTGTTGCTCGCGCCATCGGGCCTGAAAAATCTTTTTGATCATATCCATGGCTTGTTCTGGGGAGGCCTCCTTCAGCGATCGCAAAGCGGCCTCGCTACTATCGGCTAACATGACGATCGCCGTTTCTCGCGATTGGGGAATCGGACCATCGTAGCGAAAAGCCGCCTCATCGACGAATTCTTGACCATTTTGGGCGGATTTTTGCAAAGCTTGCTGATAAAAATAGGAAATTAAGAGATTGCCTTGGTGTTCAGGAATAAAATCGCGGACGACTCGCGGTAAACCGTGTCTGCGGGCCATGACTAACCCTTCGCTAACGTGCTTTTTAATAATCTCGGCGCTGACATAGGGATCATTAATTTCATCGTGTTTATTCGGGCCACCCATTTGATTTTCAATAAAACCGAGAGGATCGTGCATTTTCCCGATATCGTGATAGAGAGTTCCCGTGCGAATTAATTCCACATTACAGTGCAGTTTTCGGGCGGCCGCTTCAGCTAAACAGGCGACAAAAAGGGTATGTTGAAAAGTCCCCGGTGCTTCCGTGGCCAAACGTTTGAGCAAACTACAATTAGGATTGGACAACTCCACCAGACGAATGGGAGTGACCACATCGAAACAGCGTTCCAAATAGGGGGATAATCCTAGGGCGATTACCGTCCAAGCTATCCCCGATAGACCATAGACGAGGGCCGTGGGTAGTAGAGTATAGATGATCGTGCTGGCCGTGGCACTAACGATTAGGTAAGTGAGCAGATAAACACCCCCTTGACTGACTCCGATTCCCATCCCTAGCAGCGATAATTCATCCCTAGAACGCAATTTTCCCGCTATCATAGCCGCTAATAGTCCCCCTATCGTCCCGGCGATTAAATCGGCGCTGATACCTTGGATGCTGAATAGGGAAAGACCGGCAGTTAAGAGGACTTGGGTGACGGCCAGAGTCGGGCCGTAGAAACTGCTGACTAATAAACCCACGGCTGCCAAATTGGTAAAGGGAATATTGGCGATCGCTAGGATCGGTGTGGTAAAACTTAGTAAACCCAAGAGAATAAAATCCCGGTGACGCAGAGGCCGATGGAGACGCTGAGCAACGAGGCAAAAAGTCCCGATCGCGCTGGTGACAAGGATTGCCGTTGACCCTAAACCCATCCAGTTAATGCCCCGTTCGCTCAAACCAAAGCCATCAATGAGAACAAACTGAGCTTGAGTAATTTTTTCGCCTGCTTTAACGATAATTTGACCGGTTTGAGCGCTAGACATGACCATATCTACCGCTTCCACCGCTTTAGCGGCTTGTTCTTTGGTTGCCTCCCGATCTTCTATCAGGTTCGCTTCTCCCTCCAGGGCCGCTAGAAGGATATTTTCGGCTAAAGACTGCTGGCGACCGGTTAGGCGATCGCTGCTAATCTGCACGGCGATGGTATCCTGTAGGTGACTGGTGGAAATCCCCGGGGGAATGCCTTGTATCAAAATCCGGCGCCCCGCTTGCAGGATGGCTTTTTCTAGGTTTTGCCACTCTCGATCGCCCATTTGGGCCACTGCGATCAGATCGGCGTATTTGAGTTTATTTAAGCTGGAATGCCGATAATTTTGGCTGGTTTGCTCCTTTATTTGCCGTAATTGCTCCAATCGATCGATAAATTGCTCAAAGCTTCCCTTCGTCACGCGCTGACGATAGGCTTGGATTTCGCTAACAGCATATTCCTGCTCTTTTGTCAAGAGGTTTGTAAAAGATTCTTCATAGTTGAGGCGGCTCTGTAGAGTTGACCATTGAGGGGCAGAAAAGGTGAGCAGCGTTTCCATTGTGGCGTTGGAAATAGTCCTGCCCATTAAAATGGAATTTTTTCGCAAAATTGGGCGAATTTGACTTAATTGCCCTAAAGTGTCCTGCAGCGATCGCTCGATCTGGTCGGTGGTTTGGGGGTCTCTTTTCAGCCGGGGAAGCAGTCCAGCCCGAATTTTTTGGCGTTTGAGGTCGGTGGTTTCTTGGTCTTGAAAACTGGCATCTTCGGGGGCGATAATTGTGACGGGGGAAATAGTCCCGACGGCCAATTTCGGCTGATTATAGAAACGATAACCGACCACGCTAGTCAGACAACCGACGGTAAACAGGAAGATTAAGGGTCGTCGCAGTTTACCCAGGGAGTAAGAGCGAGATTTTCGGGCAGAATCAGGAAAAACAGTGAAAGAATGCAGAAAATGATTCATAAATTCCAGCTAAATTCTATAAACTGCGCCACCATGCCCAGAGGAAAAATACCAGCAATTTGGTTTTGTGTTCCCTTTTCTATTTTAAGGACTCCCTGTGCAAAAAAATTTTTTCTCGAAAGGTATCTAGGGGCTGCTGAAAAAGTTTGTTGGTGGGGTGAGGAGTCGGTCGCAGGTCGGGGAAGAGAGAGGCAAAAGGCAAGGGTTTGGAACTACACAAGGGAGGGTCTTTCTCCGTTTCCTGATGGGTTAAGCAAGAGGTAGAACCTCTAGAAATGCGTTGCAAGGGAGACCCTTGCAACGAGGTACGAGGTAAATTATCAATAGCTCTAATCTATTTCTAGATTTTCTAAATCGGCTAAATCTTGTAATCTACCTGATGCTTTTTTGTTTTTTTTAAGATTTTCTAAGTCAATAAAGTTAACAATAATATCGTCAATTTTAACCTCAATTCTGGATAAGTAACAAGTTTGGAACTCTACCCCATCGGGGGTTGTAATTAAATCAATACGGTTAGGAGGATAACCTAATTGTATCACTTGATCTGGCGTTAAAAAGTCATCAATTGTTAATCCTAAAGAACCAAAACCGAACCCTTCTAAGGCTTTGATTAGATTATAGGCATTTAACGAACTCATTTCTATCCAAATATCAATATCTTTAGTATAACGAGGATAGCCATGTAAGGCAACGGCATAGCCGCCTAAGACGAGATAACGCACTTGATTATCGTTTAACAATTGTATAAACTCTTTGAAGTCTTGGTTCAGCATTATATTTATATTGATGATATTCTTGACGAATTTCTTCTAAGGCCGATAGTCTCGTTTGGTACGATTGACTACGCCAATAAGCTGTCTCCGTTTTGGGAGCTTTTAAGTTAACTTTTTGATAAGTGATTTTCATAGAGAGATTAAGTAGGTAGGCGTTAAAAACTATCAGACACCCCCCTTATCAAGGGGGGCAGGGGGGATCGAACTTAAAATCCATTTTTAATTTAATTATAACCCAGCTACTTAAGTGTTATTTTTCGCCTTTATTGTTTAAAGAGGGGTGGCGGTTTCTAGGGAAATTTTCAGATTCCTGTTCTCAGAAATCCTATAGTTAAGTTTTTCAAAACCAATAACTTCGCCTTTTTGATTTTTCATTAAAATAACTTCGTCGCCGGTTTCTTCGCAGAGATATTCTGAAGAGCGATCGCCAAACCACACGGTTAAGGTATTGCCCATCGGATCATAATAAACGTTTACTTCTGCCATAAAATTTCCCCTTCTTTAATTGCATCGGTGGGATAAGTGGTAATTAGGAAGCCATCACCATTGAGTTTTCGGATAATGGCACAGAGCCAACGTTTTGGTCGTTGAAGTTTATAAAAAAGATAAACATTAGGGTCACTGCGGCTACGTCGAATTTCATCAGGTTGGCTAAGGGTTTCTTGGACTAATTTTTCTTGTCCTTTCATTATAGGATGTTTTATCTGGGTGATAATCCTAAATCCTTTGAGTATAGGCTACTTATGAAGACAGGCACTCATGCAAGAGGCAAAAGGGAAAAAGGGGAATAAATAATCGGTTTTTAATAACCAGATTTAGTATAAGGGACTTGCGCTTTGATAATGTACCTTTTGGGCGAACGCAGTTCGCCCCTACATTGTGGACAAAATCCGTTACTGTAGGGGCGCAAAGCTTGCGCCCTCCGATCGATTGGGCAAAAAATTCCAGAAAAGGGAATGAGGGTAAAAAGGGAAAAAAAGAGAAAAAGGGTTACAGGGTCTCCCCAGCACCGCACACCACCCGAAAACCGAGGCAGAAGTCGTCGTCGTCGCGGCGGTCGTCGTCGTCGCGGAAAGCGGAACGGCAGCCAAGTGGATCGTCGAACCAAGAACCGCCCCGCAATGGAGAACGATTATCATTCCCATTTTCTATCCAAGCACTGCCATCCGTCGGTGCGCCATCATAATTATCGTGCCAGGTATCGGCACACCATTCCCAAACGTTTCCGTGCATATCGTACAACCCGAAGGCATTAGCTACCTGAAAATAGCCCACTGGGGTTGTTTTACGTCGATATTTTCCTTTGGGTTCATCGGCATAAGTTTTAGTACCAGTAGCTCGATAGTTAGCTAAATCTGCCGTTATCGTTTCCCCAAAGTGAAAGGCGGTTGTTGTCCCCGCTCTACAGGCATATTCCCATTCTGCCTCACTCGGTAGCCGATACTCCCGTTTTGTTTCCCTTGATAGTCGTTTACAGAATTCCGTTGCTTGATACCAGTTGACTCTTTCTACGGGTAGCTCATCCCCTTTAAAGTGAGAAGGGTTTGTCTCTAGGTCGATGTCTATTTTAGCGGTTGCGGCGATAGCTTGCCACTGAGCTTGGGTGATGGGATAACGCCCCATGTAGAAAGAGGAAACGGTTACTGGGTGTGGGGGTTTTTCTCGTCTAAATCCATCCCAACCAAATTTTTTCAGCAGTCTTGCAATTTCCTCGTCTTCGGTTCCCATCCAGAATTCTCCTTGGGGAATATACATCATGCGGATATAGTTTTGAGCTTCTTTCCGGTTGCCAACTTCCGCAAGGTTTTCATCGTAAAAATAGGCTTTAACAGGTTTTCTCTCGATAACTTGACCTTCTCTATCAACCAATACCGTTTCTGCGGTAAAAAGGAAAAGGTTTTCATTGTAGGGAACAATAGCGGCTACTTCGTCTATTAAACGTTTTTGTCGGGTTCCTTCGTCTTCTGGGGAAAGTTGAAGGACATTGCCAACGTGGTTTAAATCCCCTCTAGAATAGGCGGCAATCGTTTTATTAAGCAATAATAAGGGTTCATAATCGGCTAAAGCAGCCGATAGATTTTCTAATAAAGCTGTCAATCTCACAAGACGCACTCGGTTATTATTTTTGATAGCTTCTGCTAGTACCTGTTTGATTTCGTTGACTGCTTGACTGGGTTTTAGGTAGGCAAGAGCTAACCATTGTTGATTTTGCCAATAAACCGATTTTGAGCAATAATCACCGATTTGTTCCTGAATATAGGTTTGTAACTGATAGGGCAGAGATTTGAGTTCCTCTGGGGTTAATTTTTCTAATAATAGTTTACGAACATCGGGAGACATTTCATAGAGTTCTCGATCTATTTTGCGGACTAAACTGGAGAGTAAAATATCAGCGATCGCATACCAAGGAGCTTGATTATTTTTATCTTGATGTTGACGCAGATAATAAAGTAAATTAGGGGATAAACTAAGGGGAAATGCCGCTCGTTTCGCTAGTTCTCTGGTGTTTGGTTCGTTTTCTTTTTCAAATAATCTTAAACGGCTTTCTGCGCTAAAAAAATCTTCATCCTCATCCCAATTATCCCCTTGTTGAAATTGATTAGGATTAAATAAATGACGGGGTGGGATAGCTTCTTCTTTTAGCCATGTTATCAAGTTTTCCCAGTCCTCTGTGGTTAGTTCAAACATGGAAAAATTGGGTATATCTTCAGCTAAATCAGCAATATCGATCGCAGTTGTCCCATACCATCGATGATAGGGTAAGGGGTTTAACCATGCAACTCGGCTAAATCTTCGGCTAAATCGTCGGATAAGGGTTTCTGTTGCGCTCAAGCGCTCTTCTACATAACGTTTTCTAGCGGCACCCGCATCACTAAGAATTAGACAACTGGTTACTTCCGGAGAATAGTTAGAGAGAACTTTGGTTAAAGATTGACTTTCCCAACCGTTTTCTTGTCGTAAAACCTCGTCTCTAATCAGATTATCAAAGTAAAAATGGGGAACATTTGCCCAAGTTTGCTTCATTATTCGACCAAATCCTGCAAAGGGAATCATCGAGTCAGAACAATCAATAAAAATTATAATTTCTCGGCGATAAAGTTGTTTCTTTTGGTAAATTATTTGATCAAAAAAACCTCGTTTAGCCGTTGCCATCACCGTGGCTTTTAGATCCCAAGTTTGTCGAGGACTTTCTAGGGGTAATGGACGCAGTTGCTGCCAACTTTCTTGTAACTTAGCGATGCCAATAGGATAATAATCAGGATTATCTAAGGAGGTGATTTTTTTTCGCTTTTCAATAGCTGTGGCAATTTGTGGAAATGAAGTCTCCGGTGCTATTGGTGTATCCCCAGAAGGAGTAATTTCTAATGAGGGAGATTCCCTATCATCCATCGGGTTTATGATTTTGCTAATCGATTCTTCTGAATGACGAATAGGTGTTTTTTGGGCTATTTCTATATTTATTTCTGGTTGGAATTGTAGCATCTCTGTCCAGGCCTGATCAAACTTTTCTTTTTCTTTCGGGGATTTAACCCATAAAGCTTGACAAAGAAGTTTAATTTTAGGATTCTCTAAGTTGGGATTTTCTTGAATAGCAATATCAGAATCATTGGCGAGTTTTTGAATCAGGTAATTTTCCACCCGATAATATTGTTCAATAGACAGCAGAAATCCTTGTTCGTCTCTGAGTTGATAAAATAGGTCAAGTAGGGGGGATGTCATTGGCTTTTTTAACCTCTTGTTCCATAATCTTGTAAATCGGTACGGCTTTTTAGTAAAACACTAGCGTGGGGTAATTTGTCCTCGTTTAATTTGGCGATAATTTCTTCAGATTTGTACTTGAGCAACGATTTAAACCAGGCTATTAATTCACTGGTGCTAACTTTTTTTTCTCCTTCAGATTTAGTCTCGTCTTGTGATGTTCTCACTTCCAGAAAACGGTCCACTGCTTTGATGATAACCTCTTGTTCAGCGTCGGTAAACCGTTCGGTTAATATTTTTCTTAATCTTTCTTGGTTGGGTAGCTCAATATAGTGATAAATGCAACGTCTCAGAAAAGCATTGGGTAAGTTTTTTTCTTGATTACTGGTAATTATAATCAGAGGAAAAGCTTGATCATCTGCTTCAATTGGTTCTCCTGTTTCTTTAATGAAAAAACGACGAGATTCAATGGCTAAAAGTAAATCATTAGGAAAATCTCGATCTGCTTTATCTATTTCATCAATTAATACTACCGATTGTTCTTGCTTATCTTTACTTTGTTTAAATGCTTTACCCAAGGGTTGTAAATCAACCCAATCTTTTGAAGTAGCTGGATTTTTTTGCTTTGAAGTAGCTGGATTTTTTTGCTCAGAAGAAGATTCTTCTATTTCTTTTTGGCTTAAAATTCCGCTAATTTGAGCAGCTTGTAAACGACCAATATAATCATATTGATAGAGACTATCTTCCGCTTTACTTGTAGATTGAACTATCCACTCATAATATTTTATAGAACCACTTTGCTGACCATTATTAAATTCATGAACTAAGGCATGAGCTAGACGACTTTTGCCACATCCCGGCTCACCTTCTAGTAACAAAGGCATTCCCAATTCAATAGCCAAGTTAACAACTTCTATTAACTCATCACCTGCGTCATAGGGATAAATTTTCTGTTGAATCGGTTCATAATAAAGATCCGATTTGGGTTGAATTTTTCCCCTGTAGGTTAAGGATAGTTTAGCCATCTATTTTCCCTCGATAATTGTCCTTGAAATTGTTGATAAAAAGCTTTCAGTGTGTCTTCTATGTTGCCGTGCTTGCTATTTTCCCATAATTGCTGCAAGGTAGATTTAAATAAGTCTGTGGTTTCATCCTGTAAGTCACAACCTAACTGAAGTTGTTGAGCAAAAGTAGGAATAATTTCCTGAAAAGACCGTTGTTCAAAGCAAGAGTCAATCTGTAAGCGGTGAATAGGAAATTCTGATAATTTGTCCTTATCTCTCCAATCATTACTTTTTCCATAATCTAACCAAATCATTAATAAAAAGCCCAGAATGGGACTATTTTGTATTTTACGAGCGTTGGTAATTAAGTTTTGCCAAAATGAATCAATGTCTTTTAAACGGGAAAAGTCTGCACAATCAATTCCTTCAAAAATCAAACAAAAATTATTAGTCTTTAAATTTTTAATTCCTCCAGAATTATTTAAAAAATGTTCATGAAGACTATAGCTATCCCATTCTTCCTGACCATCTCCTTGAAATTTAAAAACAATATGTTTAACGTTCAAATTATTAGTGATAAAGAGTTGTTTGTGTAAACGATGTAAACACCAAAAACGATATGTATGAGGACAAGGGGGAATATAAATACTTCCTTCTCGTAAAGGTTTAGCAGCTATTGAACTGGTAAATTTTACTAGATTAGTGTAATTAAATTCTGTTAAAATATCATAAATCTTCCCATTATTTGTTCGTTGATTTTTTAGGTTTTGATGATGATTTTGACAACATTGTAAGCTTTCAAAATCTCGTCGTAATACTTCGCAATAAGCTTGAACAATATAAGATTGTTTAGCGGTTCTTTGCCCTTTTTTTCCTAGTCCATATTTTTTTTCAGTACAAAACCGCAAACTATCTCCAGATATGCCAATTACCTTTAAAATAGACGAATCTAATAAAAAATTCAGAACCTCATCAAAGGTTAAATGAATTGAATTATCATTAATATCTTCAATTCTCGGTGTATTTATTTTATTTTGAGTAATGTACTCCCTTTTCTTCTTATTTTCAAATCCTTTAAAATCAGATTCATTTTGTAAGTACAATTTCTTCCCCTTTGGTTTTAAAACCTCTTTAGTTGTTCCAGATTGTGGCTGAGATTCTGTCATCCAATCTTTCAAGACATTTAATGGAATGGTATAACTGGAAGTTTTTGTTCGACTACGGTATTCTTCGAGAAATGCCTCAAGTAACCATCGACTTGCTTCTATTAATATTTTCTCTATTTTCTCCGAAGCACAAGAATAGTTTCCCTTATAAGCATCTTTAGCCTTACGAAGGGTTTCTACATCTTCATCCGATAATCTGATTTCGCCAGACCTTAACATAAATCTCGTCAAACGTCAATCTACCATCTGATCCACTTTTTGATCCCCTTTTGCCAGCATTTGCTTAAAGCATTTTAATCAACTTGTCCTCAAAAAACAAGCTATAAGGCAACAGGAGCAAAATCTATGAATTTCTGGAAAAAACATAAAGCGGACATTGACGTGATTTGCCGCATCATCACCACTTTAACTGCTTTGGCTAGTTTGGGTGTTCAGGTGGGAGAGTTAAAGATTCCCCAAAGCGAGATTCTTCCCCCTATGACTGAGGTTCAATTGGAAGCGGGGAAAAACACTCACCCCCACTAGAGAAGATAAATACTAGGGATTGAAGCACATTACCTGAAATAAAGGCCGATGTGCTTTTTTCATGACACTGGGCCAAAACGGGGGTGAGTTAGTTAAGATAACCCACCCTGAAAGAGATTTAGCGATCAACTGACCCCATAATAATATCAATACTGCCTAAAATCGCCATAATATCGGCAACTTTTACCCCTTTGAGGATATGGGGCAGAATTTGAAGATTATTAAAATCGGCGGCCCGAATTTTCCAACGCCAAGGGAAAACATCATCATTCCCGACGATAAAGATACCTAATTCGCCTTTACCACTTTCCAAGCGCACATAATGTTCACCTTTAGGAATCTTAAAAGTGGGGGCGACTTTTTTGGCGATATATTGATAGTCAAAATCATTCCAAGCTGATTTTTTCCCTTCTGCCATCCGTTTTGCTTCCAGATTTTCGTAGGGACCACCGGGTAAACCTTTCAGTGCTTGCCGGATAATTTTCACCGATTCGCGCATTTCCCGAATCCGCACCAGATAACGAGCAAAACAATCGCCGGCGGTTTCCCAATGCACTTCCCAGTCAAAATCGTCGTAACACTCGTAATGGTCAACTTTTCTTAAATCCCATTTCACCCCGGAAGCGCGCAACATCGGACCGGATAAACCCCAGTTAATCGCTTCGTCTCTGGTAATGCAGCCTATCCCTTCAATACGACGGCGGAAAATCGGGTTATTAGTGATTAATTTCTCGTATTCGTCCACTTTGGGGTCAAAATAGTCACAGAAATCCTCGCACTTATCCACCCATCCGTAGGGTAAATCCACCGCCACACCACCAATACGGAAATAATTATTATTAATTAACCGCATTCCCGTGGCAGCTTCCCAGAGGTCATAAATCATCTCCCGTTCCCGGAAAATGTAGAAAAAGGGAGTTTGTGCGCCTACATCCGCCATAAAGGGGCCTAACCAGAGTAAATGGTTAGCGATGCGGTTGAGTTCCAACATAATCACCCGGATATATTGCGCTCGTTTGGGAACGGCGATATCGGCTAATTTTTCGGGAGCATTGACTGTAATCGCCTCGTTAAACATCCCTGCGGCGTAATCCCAACGACTAACGTAGGGAACGTACATGACATTGGTGCGATTTTCGGCAATTTTTTCCATGCCCCGATGAAGATAACCGATTACGGGTTCACAGTCAATCACGTCTTCCCCGTCAAGGGTGACGATTAAGCGCAAAACTCCGTGCATCGAAGGGTGATGGGGTCCCATGTTTAAAACCATGGGTTCTGTTCTCGTTTCAATTTTTGCCATAGGGCTACCGATGATCCCGAAAATCTTTTTAAAGTTATTATAGGTAAACGCTTCGACAATACACAAGGACTATCGGGTATCAGTAATCAGTGATCAGTAATCAGTAATCAGTAATCAGTAGTCAGGAGATTATTTTTATTTATTCTCCCTACACCCCACACCCCACACCCCACACCCTACACCCCACACCCCACACCCCACACCCCACACCCTCTTTGAAGTCAGGAGATTATTTTTATTTATTCTCCCCATTTCCTAATTCATAATTCATAATTCATAATTCATAATTCCCTCTCCCCGCTTGATCGAGTACAATAGAGTGTTCAGCAAAAGCGATCAGCTATTAGCTTTGATTAGTCCTTCGGTAAGAATATAAACCAGAGAAAAGACCCATTAAGAGCGGCAATCAGCTGAAAAAGCTCAAAAACTGAATTTTAGGCTGAAGGCTGACGGTAGCTTGCTGAAAGCTGAATCCCGTTGATAATTTTTTTACTTGAATCGCCGTGGTTATCCAAATCGAATCAACTCAAAACTACGAAACCAAAACCCAAGAGATCGCTAGACAACTTTTAGCCGAAACTCGGGAAAAAAAAGGTCTTTGGTCTGCTTTACAGGATCAAATGCGTTGGGATGATAAATTACTCGATTGGGCAATGTCTAACCCCAATTTACGAGTACAATTATTCCGTTTTATTGACTGTTTACCCGCTTTACGCAGTAATGCCGAGATCGCTAATCATCTCCAACAATACCTCGGTGATGCTTCCGTAGAACTGCCCAGTGCGCTGAAAAGTATCCTCAACTTTAGTGATCCTAACTCCCTACCCGCTCAAACGGCCGCCAGTCTGATCAGTAAATCCGTAGAAACCTTAGCTCGTAAGTATATCGCCGGGGAAGACCTAGAGCAAATTACTCGCACTGTCACCCGTCTGCGGAAGGAAAAAATGGCTTTTACCATAGATCTCCTCGGTGAAGCGGTAATTACTGAAGCGGAAACCCAAGTTTATCTACAAAGTTATCTGGATTTAATGACCCATTTGGCTCAAGAAGCGACCAAATGGAATAAAGTTAGCCAAATTGATGAAGCAGATGGCGAGTTACTACCACAAGTGCAGGTTTCTGTCAAGCTAACTGCCTTTTATTCTCAGTTTGATCCCATGGATCCGATTGGTAGTAAAGAGAAAGTTTGCGATCGCATTCGCCTACTATTGCGACGCGCTCAGGAGTTAGGGGTGGCAGTCCATTTTGATATGGAACAGTACGTTTATAAAAACCTCACCCTGGCTATCCTGAAAGAATTACTCCTAGAAGAAGAATTTCGCAGTCGTACCGATATTGGCATCACCCTACAGGCATATTTAAGAGATTCTGCCCAAGATTTACAAGATTTAATTAATTGGGCCAAAAAGCGCGGTTATCCCCTGACTGTCCGGCTAGTCAAAGGCGCTTACTGGGATCAGGAAACGATTAAATCTCGGCAAAATCATTGGCCACAGCCGGTATATAACGAAAAATCGGCCACCGATGCCAATTATGAACGTATGACGCGGTTATTATTGGAAAATCATCAATATTTATACGCCGCCATCGGTAGTCATAACGTGCGATCGCAAGCCTTGGCCTGTGCGATCGCAGAAAGTTTAGAAATTCCCCGTCGTCGCTTTGAAATGCAGGTATTGTACGGCATGGGCGACCAATTAGCCAAAGCGTTAGTGAAGCGGGGTCATCGGGTGCGGGTTTATTCCCCCTACGGACAACTCTTACCCGGTATGGCCTACCTAATCCGCCGTTTATTAGAAAATACCGCTAATAGTTCCTTCCTAAGGCAAAATTTGGAGGATCGTCCCGTGGAAGATTTAATCGCAGCCCCCCGGGTTTTAGGCCAGGATAACCCGATTATCGCCGGTTTTCCTAATGCCGCCGATACAGATTATGCTAACGAGCAATTACGAAATAAAGCGAGTCAAGCCCTTACTTTTGTCAAAAATTCCCTCGGTAAAACCTATTTACCCCTAATTAACGGCGAATACGTTGCCACCAATGTTCAAATTAATTCCGTTAATCCCTGTAACCCACAGGAAATAGTGGGGAAAGTAGGCTTAATTGAGGTGGAACAGGCAGAAAAAGCGATCATAGCGGCGAAACAGGCTTTTCCCGCTTGGAAACGCACTCCAGTGGCAAAAAGAGCCGAAATACTGCGAAAAGCGGCGGATTTGATGGAAGCGCGACGACACGAGTTATCGGCCTGGATTTGTTTGGAAGTGGGCAAAGTTATCCAACAGGCGGATCCGGAAGTGTCAGAAGCGATCGATTTTTGCCGTTATTACGCCTCCGAGATGGAAAGACTGGATTTAGGGCATAATTTCGACGTAGCAGGTGAGAATAATCGTTATTCCTACCAACCCCGGGGTATTGCTTTAGTGATTTCTCCCTGGAATTTCCCCCTAGCCATTGCGGTGGGGATGACAGTAGCGGCTTTAGTAGCAGGTAACTGTACGCTATTGAAACCCGCCGAGACTTCCTCGGTGATTACGGCGAAATTTGCCGAGATTCTCCTAGAAGCGGGTATTCCTGCCGGAGTCTTCCAATATATCCCGGGTAAAGGTTCCCAGGTGGGGGCGCATTTGGTTAGCCATCCCGATGTTCACCTAATCGCCTTCACCGGTTCACGAGAAGTGGGCTGTCGCATCTATACAGATGCCTCTATCGTGCAAAAGGGTCAAAAACACCTAAAACGAGTTATCGCCGAAATGGGCGGCAAAAATGCCCTAATTGTCGATGAGAGTGCCGATTTAGATCAGGCCGTTGTCGGTGCGGTTAAGTCCGCTTTTGGCTACACCGGCCAGAAATGTTCGGCCTGTTCGCGGATAATCGTTCTGGAAAGCGTCTATGATAGCTTTGTTGATCGCTTTGTCGAGGCTACCAAGTCCCTCAATATCGGGCCGACGGATTTACCGAGTACGGAAGTAGGACCGGTTATCGACGAGAAAGCTCAAGCAAGAATTCGGGAATATATCGAAACTGGTAAAAAAGAGGCAGAATTGGCCCTAGAGATGCCAATTCCAGAAGTGGGTTACTTCGTCAGTCCCACCGTCTTTAAAAATGTTCCCCCCGATGCGGTAATAGCGATGGAGGAAATTTTTGGTCCGGTGGTGGCGATTATCAAAGTGAGCAATTTTGAGCAAGCTTTAGCCGTAGCTAACGGAACCGACTATGCTCTAACCGGTGGCTTATATTCTCGCACTCCTGCCCATATTAACCGAGCTACGCAGGAATTTGAAGTAGGAAACCTCTATATTAACCGGGGAATCACCGGTGCGATTGTCTCCCGTCAACCCTTCGGGGGTTTCAAGATGTCGGGGGTAGGTTCCAAAGCAGGGGGTCCCGATTATCTGCTGCAATTCCTCGAACCTCGTCACATCAGCGAGAATATTCAACGTCAGGGATTTGCACCGATTGAAGGGGCCGATTAAGCGATATAGCTAAAATTGGTTATTATTGGGGGTTTATACCCCCAAATCTGGTTAATTTATCGGCTAAGACCCATCTTAACCCCCTATCCTTAGATTAGCTCTCTTATTCTTTGTGTGATCTCGCGTAGCGAGCGCGTTGCGACCAGTTTAAATTATATAGGAGCGATCGATCTCTGTGTCCTTTGTGTCTGGAGTGGTTCCTTCCACTCACTCACCAAACCCAATAGAACCGTTGTCTTTCTTACCCGATTTCTTGGCTGTCAACCTACTGCTATATACTTAAGTTTACAATTGCGTCAGCCCATCGAGAAAAGACTATGACGATTGAAACCGTTGCCACAAAACCCTTTAGTGACCAGAAACCGGGGACTTCTGGATTGCGAAAATCCGTTCCCGTTTTTCAACAACCCCATTATCTGGAAAATTTTATTCAAGCTATCTTCAATACTTTAGACGGTATCGAGGGTCAAACCCTAGTCGTCGGTGGAGATGGTCGTTATTATAACCGTCAAGCTATTCAAACTATCCTGAAAATCGCCGCCGCTAACGGTATCGGTAGAATCCTCGTGGGAACCGATGGTATTGTCTCCACTCCCGCTATTTCTGGGTTAATTCGCGAAAATAACGCTTTTGGCGGTATTGTTCTCTCCGCTAGTCATAACCCCGGCGGTCCAGAGGGGGATTTTGGCATTAAGTACAATATTACTAACGGCGGACCGGCCCCGGAAAATATCACCGATGCAATTTATGCCGAGACGAAGGTGATTAGCAGTTATAAAATCCTCTTAGGGGCCGATATTAATCTTGATCGCCCCGGTTCCTTTAAACTGGGAACTATGGATGTGGAAGTGATCGATGCGGTTACTCCCTACGTCAAAATGATGGAAAAGATTTTTGATTTCGATCGCATTGAGGCCCTACTCACTTCTGGTAAGTTTAAAATGTGCATGGATTCTCTCCATGCGGTAACCGGTCCCTACGCTTATGCTCTATTTGAACAGCGTTTAGGTGCGCCCAAGGGTACAGTGTTAAATGGTATTCCCCTAGAGGATTTTGGTGGTGGTCATCCCGATCCTAACCTAGTCTATGCCCATGATCTGGTAGAAATTCTCTTCGGTCAAGAGGCCCCGGATTTTGGGGCCGCTTCCGATGGAGATGGCGATCGCAATATGATCCTCGGTCGGAATTTTTTTGTCACCCCCAGTGATAGTTTAGCGGTACTAACTGCCAATGCTCATCTAGTACCAGGGTATCAAAATGGTATCACGGGAGTGGCGCGATCGATGCCCACCAGTGCGGCGGCCGATCGCGTAGCGGCTAAACTGGGAATTGACTGTTATGAAACTCCCACCGGTTGGAAATTCTTCGGTAATTTGTTAGATGCGGGGAAAGCAACCCTTTGCGGGGAGGAAAGTTTCGGCACGGGTTCCAATCATATTCGCGAAAAAGATGGTTTATGGGCGGTTCTTTTCTGGTTAAATATTTTGGCAGTTAAAGGGGAATCTGTAGAGGAAATTGTCCGCAGTCATTGGCAAGAATTTGGCCGCAATTTCTATTCTCGTCATGACTATGAAGAAGTCGCCTTAGAACCGGCTAAAGAGATGATGGCACGTCTCCAGAAGCTGGTTTTAGACCTTAAGGGTAAACAATTTGGTAACTATGAAGTGGAATATGCCGATGATTTTAGCTATACGGATCCGGTGGATGGTAGTGTGAGTAAAAATCAAGGCATTCGCATTGGTTTTACCGATGGTTCTCGGATTATTTATCGTCTATCGGGTACGGGAACTAAAGGAGCAACTCTCCGGGTTTATCTAGAAAGTTATGAACCGGACGCAAGTAAACACGATATCGACACCCAAAAGGCCCTACAGCCGTTAATTGATTTAGCCGAAAAAATCGGTCAAATTCGTCAATCTACCGGACGGGAACAACCCACAGTTATTACCTAAAATCTAGGGAGCGGCTATCAGTTTTTATCGGGGAAATTTTTGACCTGCTCATCACTGATAGCCCCTCCTTAATTACTTTCAGTAATTGCCCTGTGGTACAATTTCTGAATTCCCGTCACTAATTTATCTAAAATAGATCGATGGCTATCGTGAGTCGGATCAAGACTCTGCACTTTGGTTAATAATTTCGCTTCCTGTATATCCACGTCGTCATCGCTATAGATTAAAGTGCTAATCGATGTTATTAGATCTTGATAGGTTTCCGGACTAGGATTATCGCCTAAATAAGACTCTAACCATCGATAACATTCACTGGTTTTAATCGGTTTTAGTTCCGATAATAGTGGTTTAATCTCCGGATCATCATCAAGTTTTTCCCTCACAGCTACCTGTCGTAAATAATTTCTTTCTGATGGTTGAATGACACCATCAATCCAAGCAACACCGATGAGAATTTTCAGTAATTGTTTATTTTTCATCTCACACTTCCTTGACTAACTTAGCCATAAAAAAACCGTCTTGATTATGCCGATGGGGTAACACTTCGATCGCTCCCGTTTCTGTATAGTATTCTGAGAAAGATGAATTAGAGTCAGGAGTGGCCATTTTCCAATCGGGATGAGCCGCTAAAAACTGCTCGATCACTCTTTCATTTTCTAACGGATCGAGAGTACAGGTGGCATAAACTAAGATTCCCTTCGGTTTTACCCAAGTGGCAGCCGAGGCTAAAAGTTCCCCCTGTCGTTTGGCTAGTACAGGTAAATTTTCGGGTGTTTGTCGCCAACGTATATCAGGACGCTTGTGCAGGGTTCCCAATCCTGAACAGGGAGCATCGATTAGTACACGATCGGCGATGCCACACCACTGGGGACGATCGCGACTATCCCCTAGATGTATTTCGATCGCTTTTAAGTCTAATCTTTTAATATTGGCTTCTAACTGTCGTAAACGGGATGCCGTTTGATCACAGGCCAATATTCTACCCCGATCGCCCATTAATTCGGCAATATGAGTGGTTTTTCCCCCCGGTGCCGCGCAAGCGTCGATAATTGTCTCTCCGGGCTGGGGATCGAGGAGATAAGTGACTAATTGGGCGCTAATATCCTGTAGGGTGTAATTTCCGGCTCGAAATCCCTCTAAACGCTCAATATTGCCTAAACCAGAGGTTAAACGGCAAGCTAGAGGTAATTTAAGATGATTAAAAGTTATATTGGCTGATTCTAACTCATTTTCTAGGGCTTCTCGGCTAGTTTTCAGGGGATTAATCCGAATATCGAGGTCAGGAGATCGATTAAACCATTGACAAAGTTGTTCCGTTTCCGTAACACTAAAGCGATCTAACCACAATTGCACCAACCAATCGGGGAAACTGTGGAGAATACCCAATCTAGAAGCGGTATTTTCTGGCAAAATTAAAGGATCATCGCCATTAGCGGTTAAACGGAGATATTGCCGCAGCATTCCGTTAACCACCGCCGCTAATTTGCCTAAATGACTGATTTTAGTTAATTCTACCGCCGTATTCACCGCCGCCGATGGGGGAATCTGGGAGAGATAACGCAGTTGATAAAGACCAATATGGAGAATTCGCCGTAAATCCGGGGGTTGCTGGGCCGCGGTTTTTTTCCCCAAGCGATCGAGCAGCGCATCCAAAGTTCTTTGGCGGCGGATTATACCATAAACAATCTCCGTTGTCAAGGCTTTGTCAAGACAATTTAAGGAACTAGCGGACAAATGGCGATCAAGAGCGCGATCGGGATAGGCGGAAGAGCGATCGATATCGCGTAAAATCAGCAAAGCCAGCTGACGAGCATTATTCATGCAGTTTCCAGACGATTGCGGAGGAATTGGCGTAAAATAGTCAGCGCCGGAATCGGGATTTCGTGACCCATATTTAACTCGTGATATTCGACGTTAACCCCCAAACCAAGCAGTAAATCTCTGGCCTGACGAGCAGCAGCGATAGGAACGACGGGATCCTGCTTACCATGAACAATTAAGACATTTTGTGGATCTTGGGGATGGGGTTCACCGTGCAGATAACCACTCAGGGAACCCAATCCCGCCAAGGGTAAGGATAAACCCACATCCAGCGTCATCGCTCCCCCTTGGGAAAAACCGGTCAAAAAAGTCCGCTCTAGGGGAATACCGGTAGTTGCTTCTAGGGAAATAATCCAATCGTGCAACTGTTGACGACTAGCGGCTAAACCTTGATAATCGGAGGTTTCTAACGCATACCAGGCGCGTCCTCCCGGCACTTGCGGATGATCAAAGGGAGCATTAGGAAACAAAAATTGACAATCAGCCAGATCCAGCATCGATGCTAGGGGGGCCAGATCCATGGCATCCGCACCCCAACCGTGCAGCATGATCACTAGATAGCGAGCGGGATTTTCTGGGGAAGGGGGAATGACAATCGGGTTAAAAGACAGGGTTTTTTCCTCGCAATTCTCTTTTTTATCTATTCTATAGCGGTTTTCCCCGGGGTGAGATGGCTGTGGGGGAGTCTTTTCAGTGATCAGCTTCAAATAATATCTGTAGGGGCGAATTGCATTCGCCCTCTTGGAATAACTTCTGCTTCTGGGAGAAGGTTTGGGGGTGAGGACATTGTGGGCGCACGCAGTGCGCCCCTACCATTGGCGCAATGATATTATTGTAGGGGCGAATCACCGTCAAGCGGAAACTAGACAGAATGATCTGGCTATTATCACCCAACCCAGCCTTGAGCCAGTGAAAATTGGGTCTAATTGGCAATTTTTCGGCAAAAAAGTTATCTACACCTGTTAACAGGCAATTTATCCCCCGAATGAGCTACAATTATCGGTCAAACGTGGTTAATAGCGAGCAGATGCGTCGCATTGAAGGGGCGATTTTTGCCTCTGGTATGCCTGTGGCCGCTTTGATGGAAAAGGCAGCCCTGTTAACGGCACAACAGTTTAAAAAGTCCTATTCTTTGGCTGATTTCCCCAAAATCGGCGTTATCGTCGGCCCCGGCCACAATGGCGGCGACGCTCTCGTGATTGCTAGAGAATTACATCTCGCCGGTTATCAAGTATCTCTTTTTTGTCCGATCGCCAAACTCAAGGATTTAACAGCACAACAGGCTAATTATGTCAAGCATTTAGGCTTAATTTTTCAGAAAACTTTAGAATCTTTGCGGGATTGTCAGTTAATTATCGATGGTCTTTTCGGTTTTGGTTTAGAAAGGACTTTATCGGGAGAGATTGCCGAATTAGTCGATAAAATTAATAGTTGGCAAAAACCGATAATTAGTATCGATATTGCTTCGGGAATTCACACCGACACCGGAGAGGTTTTAGGCACGGCAATTAAAGCCACTCATACCTTTTGTTTGGGACTCTGGAAGCGAGCTTTTTTCCAGGATTTGGCCCTACCCTATCTGGGTAAAGTGGAGTTAATTGATATCGGAATTAGTCCCCTTGACCTAGAAACAATTTTACAAGATTCACCGCCAATTCTGAGGGTTAATCCCGATCTAATTCGCCCTTATTTACCCTTACCCCGTCCTCTCCTTACCCATAAATATCAGCAGGGACATTTATTAATTATCTGTGGTTCTCGTCGTTATGCAGGGGGGGCAATTCTTGCCGGATTAGGAGCGCGAGGTAGTGGTGTAGGAATGCTTTCTATTGCTGTTCCTGCTGCCCTTAAATCTTTATTAATTAGTCATTTACCAGAAGCATTAATTATCGATTGTCCCGAAACTGCCACGGGAGCTATTGCCGAACTTCCCCTAGAATTAAATAATTATCATGTCCTCGCCTGTGGTCCTGGATTAACCACAGAAAATCCCGCTATTATCGAACAGGTTTTAGACAGTGATAAACCGATTATACTCGATGCTGATGCTTTAAATATTTTGGCTCAACTGGGTACAGAAAAATTATCATCTCGTCAGAATAAGACAATTTTAACGCCTCATTGGGGAGAATTTAAACGCTTATTTCCTAACTTATCAGGTTCTCAAGATAGGATTAATATCACTCAAAAAGCATCTCAACAAAGTGGTGCAATTGTCTTATTAAAAGGAGCCAGAACTATAATCGCCTCCCCGGAAGGTAAAATGTATTTAATTCCCGAAAGTAGCTCCGCTTTAGCGCGAGGTGGTAGTGGTGATGTCTTAACGGGACTAATCGGCGGATTCTTAACCCAAATGCCGGATAATCCCCCAGAAACAACTGCATTAGCGGCTTATTTACACGCTCAAGCTGGCATTTTAGCAGCCCAAGAAAGGACAGAATTAGGAGTAGATGGAGTAACTTTAGCTAATTATTTATTTGCCGCCCTTAAAGATTTAAATTAAACTCCGAGGGGAAACACACGCAACCCAAAAACCGAGTAAAATCGATAAAGGATTAAGTAGGTAGGTGTTAAAAATTGTCAGATTTACCCCCTTATCAAGGGTAGGGTTAATTCATGAATTAACCCTACCATGAATCAGTCCTAAGATTAAGGGAGTATCAGAATTGATAATTATTACTGTATCTAACATTAAAATATCTTTCATAATACCCACCAAACCTAAGAGAGCCAAAATATTATTAATAGCATAAATGTACTGTATTTAAACTGCCTATTGACATTTTAGTACAAATGCTCGGACTGCCTCAACCTAGCTCCGGCGCTCCCTTCTCCGGTGCAGTCTTAAGGATTAATTCAGATAGTCGGCATTTGATAAAACATAAGGAATGTTAACCAAAACCACTTATCGTTAGGAATTTTGATAAGTTGGAGATTGAACAAAGATAGAAAGTCTCTAGCGCTGACAACTATGGCTGTAATTGTCCAAAAATACGGTGGTACATCGGTAGGTTCCGTGGAACGCATTCAATCGGTAGCTCAACGGGTCAAAAATACGGTAATAGCAGGAAACACCGTGGTGGTGGTCGTTTCTGCCATGGGTAAAACCACCGATGGATTGGTCAATTTAGCCAAACAGATCGCCGCCGAACCCTCGCGCCGGGAGATGGATATGTTATTATCCACGGGGGAACAGGTGACAATCGCCTTGATGAGTATGGCCCTAGAGGAAATCGGACAACCGGCCATCTCCCTAACCGGCGCTCAAGTGGGAATTGTCACGGAATCCGAACATAGTCGGGCCCGTATCTTAGAAATTAAAACCGATCGCCTTTCCCGTCATCTATCGGAGGGTAAAGTAGTTGTGGTCGCCGGTTTTCAAGGTGTTAGCGATAGTGATCAACTAGAGATTACCACCCTAGGGCGCGGTGGGTCCGATACCTCGGCCGTGGCCCTAGCAGCCGCCTTAAAAGCCGATTTTTGCGAAATTTACACCGATGTACCCGGTATTCTCACCACTGACCCCCGTTTAGTCCCCGAAGCGCGTCTTTTAGACCAAATTACCTGCGATGAGATGCTCGAATTAGCCAGTTTAGGGGCGAAAGTTCTCCACCCGCGAGCGGTGGAAATCGCTAAAAACTTCGGGGTTCCCTTGGTTGTCCGCTCCAGTTGGACAGAGGATCCGGGTACTTGGGTGACATCCCCAGCACCGAAACCGCGCACCCTGCAAGGATTGGAATTGACAAAAGCAGTGGATGCGGTGGAATTTGACGGCAATCAGGCGAAAATCTCCCTTTTACGGGTTCCGGATCGTCCCGGTATCGCTGCCCGTTTATTTGGGGAAATCGCCCATCAACAGGTGGACGTGGATTTAATTATTCAATCGATTCACGAGGGGGACAGCAACGATATCGCCTTTACGGTGATGGGAAATGCCTTGAAAAAAGCCCAATCCGTGGCCGAAGCGATCGCACCAGTTTTACGTTCCCATCCCACTAATACAGAGGAAGCGGAAGTGATCATCGAATCCGGGGCCGCTAAAATCGCCATTACCGGCGCTGGTATGATCGGCCGGCCTGGAATTGCTGCCCAAATATTTAGCACTTTGGCCGCAGCGGCAATTAATATCGAAATGATCTCCACTTCTGAAGTAAAAGTCAGTTGTGTCATCGATGAAGCGGACGGAGAAAAAGCAATTAAAGTCCTTTGTGATGCTTTTCAAGTGGAGTATTCTGCTAAAGTTGCTCATTGCGAAATCCCTAAAAATTTAGTCCCAGTCAGGGGAGTGGCCCTAGATAATAATCAGGCACAAATGGCTATTCGTAACGTCCCCGATCGCCCCGGGATGGCGGCGAGAATTTTCTCGGTTTTAGCGGCAAAAAATGTCAGTGTTGATATGATTATTCAATCCCAACGCTGTCGCATTGTCGATGGTATTCCCCGACGGGATATCGCTTTTACTTTACCCCAAGCTGATGCTAATTTAGCCCAAAAAATCCTTTTAGAACTATCGGAAAGTTTGGGTTTACAGGAAGTAGTGGTTAATAATGATGTGGCCAAAGTGAGCATTGTTGGTTCGGGAATGGAAGGACAACCGGGGGTAGCAGCACGCTTTTTTGAAGCTTTAGCAAAGGAGAAAATTAATATTTTGATGATTGCTACTTCTGATATAAAAATCAGTTGTGTGGTGAATCAGGAAGATGGAGTCAGGGCCCTACAAGTGGTTCACGCCGCTTTTGGATTGGCCGGACAGGGTAAAATTGAAGTACCCGCCTAAATGAAATTACAAGTTCTATGATGGGGGTAAGAGTTGTTTAATTGTTGGCAACTTAACCCCCAAAAACCCGATAAATAAGTTAACCCTCATCACCCCGATTTTATCTATGGAACCGATAACAGTGGCGACAATTGTTGCTTTGGTATTTCAGACTACTGTAGAAAAATTTACCGAAGCTGCTCTAGAAAAAATTAATACTTTGCGGCAAATCATCTGGAATAAACTTAAAGCTAATCCTAATGCTGAAAAAGCTTTACAAGCTGCTGAAAAAGGGTCAAAAACTGATCTAGAAAAAGTAGCAGATTATTTAAAGGTTGCCATGAATGATGAAGCAGATTTCGCCGAAAAAGTCAAGGGTTTAGCAACAGAAATTCAATCCTTGAAAATTCAGGATAATAGTAGTATGAATCAGGCTAATTATGGAGGGACAAATTTCCAGAATAAGGTTGAGGGTGGTGAAGTTTATCAAGCAGCAACTATAAACATCAATAAAACCTGACTGCAGCCGCCTGTTAAGGAACAGGTTAAACAACATCCTCACAATTTATCTAATAGTAATATCCCTAAATTTGTTGGTAGGGATCAGGAATTAATTGACTTAAAAACTCAATTACAACAATCCCAAAAGCTTGCTATATCTACCTTAACGGGAATGGGAGGCATAGGTAAAACCGAACTAGCCAGACAGTTTGGCTGGCAACAATGGCGGGAAAAAGCCTATCCGGGGGGTATATGTTGGTTAAATGTGGCAGAAAGTGACGGCGGTTTTATCGGTACTTCTATTTTAGATTTTGCGCGGGTACATCTCAAATTAACTTTACCGGATGAGGGAGAATTAGACGTAAAAATTCGTTATTGTTGGCAAAACTGGTTAGCGGGAAATGTCCTAATTATCTTTGATGATGTGCGGGATTATCAGCAAATTAGGGATTATTTACCACCGCAAGAAGACAAACGCTTTCAGGTTTTAATTACCACTCGCAAGGAATATTTATCAGCGACAATTGCAACTTTTCGGGTAGAAGTATTAAAAGAAAAAGATGCACTTGATTTATTGCGTTCCTACCTTGAAGACAACAGAATTGACACACAAATCGAGGCAGCTAAATTATTATGTCAGGATTTAGGTTATTTACCCTTGGCGTTAGAATTGGTGGCAAGGTTGCTAAAACGGCGACAGGATTGGAAAATTAGCAAAATACGGCAGAAATTAGCCGAAAAAGGCTTAGATGAGCCAATTTTAGCCAAAAATCCCAAGTTTGATACAGAAATGACTGGGGAAAGAGGGTTAAAAGCTGCCTTTAATCTCAGTTGGGAGGAGTTGCATAGCGAACCAGAAGCGCAAATTTTGGCACTTTACCTCAGTTTATTCGCTCTTGCGCCCTTTCCCAAGGGGATGATTCTGGATTTATTTCCCGATGAGGATGGGGATACAGTGGAGGAATGGTTAACCGATCTACAAACATCTGTCGGGGAATATCCCCAATATATCGCTGATGAGGATTTATTTTGGTCCTATACGGGTTTAGCTCGTTATTATAATGGACAAGGATTGTATGCTATTGCTGAACCCTACTATCAAGCTTGTTTAACCGCAACTCGAACCCACTTAGGAGACAATCATCCCGATGTGGCAACTTCCCTCAACAATTTAGCAGCATTGTACGATTCCCAAGGCAGGTACACAGAAGCAGAACCTCTCTATCTAGAAGCATTAGATTTGAGAAAACGACTCTTAGGAGACAATCATCCCGATGTGGCACAATCCCTCAACAATTTAGCATACTTGTACAATTCCCAAGGTAGGTACACAGAAGCGGAACCTCTCTATCTAGAAGCATTAGATTTGTATAAACGACTCTTAGGAGACAATCATCCCCATGTGGCAGCTTCCCTCAACAATTTAGCATACTTGTACAAATCCCAAGGCAGGTACACAGAAGCGGAACCTCTCTATCTAGAAGCTTTAGATTTGCTTAAACGACTCTTAGGAGACAATCATCCCGATGTGGCAACTTCCCTCAGCAGTTTAGCATACTTGTACAATTCCCAAGGCAGGTACACAGAAGCAGAACCTCTCTTTCTAGAAGCATTAGATTTGTGTAAACGACTCTTAGGAGACAATCATCCCCATGTGGCAGCTTCCCTCAACAATTTAGCAAACTTGTACTATTCCCAAGGCAGGTACACAGAAGCAGAACCTCTCTTTCTAGAAGCATTAGATTTGTGTAAACGACTCTTAGGAGACAATCATCCCTCTGTGGCAACTTCCCTCAACAATTTAGCAGCATTGTACGATTCCCAAGGCAGATACACAGAAGCGGAACCTCTCTATCTAGAAGCGATTAATATTGCTACCCAAGCATTAGGGGAGAATCATCCTAATACTGTTACAATTCGGGAAAACTTACAAATAATGCGACAACAGCAACATCCATCGCCTTAACTGTGATTTATGGGATTATGGGATAGACTATAATTGATCATTGATAAAGACTTGCCAAATACAACACAATCATAGTATTCACTCAATCATTCAAATCACAGCTTAGACTTATTATAGGAATCTTCCAGGTTCTGTGCGATAAGCTTAACCTACAACATAATCGATCTTTGTGTCCTTTGTGCCTTTGTGGTTCCTTCCATTCCCTCGCCAGCAGGACTGTATCTTAGAATACATTTTACCCACCAAATCCAAGAGAGCCTTGAATGAACCAATCATAAACTGATAACTGATAAAGCTATGACACTCAAAGAACAACTTATTAAAGAAATTGAAACAACTCCCATTTCTCTGCTGCCGGAAATCCTGCATTTTGTCCAATCTATAAAAACAAAACATCCAGACGTTGACTTTATGGAATTTGCTGGTATGGCAGCAGATATAGAAAATACTATGCAAGAGATTGTCGAAGAAGCAGAAGCTAATCGTCAACTTGATTTAAAACGGATAAATGACTTATGAAACAAGCATTACTTGATACCAATATCCTCTCTTATTTTTTACGAGGCAATCCCGCAGTAATTGAACAATTCCGCATCTATCGACAACACTATACTTATATATCGTTTTCAATCTTTACCTATTACGAGATTAAAAGTGGTTTATTGTATAAAGATGCACGAAATCAACAACAACAATTTGAACGTCTTGTAGAAGTCAGTGAAGTAATTGGTTATGATCGTGAAATTAGTGATATAGCTACTCAAATATACGTTAATCTTAGAATAAAAGGACAACTCATTACCCCGATTGATTTGTTTATTGCTGCGACTGCTATTTATTGCGATTATACTCTGATTACAGCTAACATTAAGCACTTTCAAAATATTCCCAATCTTAGTTATGAAAATTGGTATCTCTCAATAATTTAGGACTATTGTATCATTCCCAAGACAGCTACACAGAAGCGGAACCTCTCCATCTAGAAGCGATTAATATTTTCAGAGAAGGATTAGGGGAAAATCATCCCCATACCCAAACGATTATGGAGAATATAAAACTATGTTGTCGCAACTCTGGCAATCAGAATTAAGATAGAGTTTGAATGCTTTGGAAAATAGGGTTCGTAGGCGCACGGATTTTCCATTATGAATATAGTATCCTGTCAAGTCGCCTTTGTCAAGAGAAATTTTAACAACATCCAGAAAAACGTTATTGTAGGGGTAATTCATGAATTACCCCTACACCTATTACCTAGTCCAGTAACGCATCACCTATCATTGACTATGATTGAATTAATCACTGATGACTACAATGATGGATAATTATAGGAGGATGCTGTCTGGACTGTGATTAGGAGAGATTGTTAAATCCCTACAATAATTTTTATTATTTCATCATCAAAAAAAGGATTAATTATGATCAAAAAAATTAAAATCGCCGATGCTCAAACCGATTTACCAAGTCTGGTTAAATCGGTTACAGAAGATAACAAAATTTATGCCATTGAGAATCAGGAGGACTCTGTAATTTTGATTTCCCAAAAAAACTATGAAAGTTTACAAGAAACCATCGAATTACTCTCTATTCCCGATTTAAGAGAAAGCTTACAACTATCTCTACAGCAAATTAATGAAAATGAAACCTATTCTCTTGAGGAAGTCTTGGGAGACATTGATTAATGGTTTATGAAGTCAGATTTACCAAAGAAGCTAAAAAAGATGTTGATAAGCTAACCCTTAAACTTAAGAAAAAACTGAAGTCAATTATCCAAGATACCCTGAGTATTTCTCCCTATAGTGGCAAAAAATTAGTAGGAGATTTAACGGGTTTCTATTCAATTCGGTTAAGTTATCAAGATAGAATACTTTACACCATTAATGATGAACAGAAGTTAATCTATATTCATCGTGCTAAAACTCATTATGGCGAATAAACTAGACCTTGAAAATTCTTGAAAACTAGGGTTTGCAAGCGCACGGATTTTCCATTATATATATAGCATCATGTCAAGTCGCCTTTGTCAAGAGAAAATTTAACAACATCCAGAAAAACGGGGACATGAAGCTTAAATCAAGATGGGAATTACAGCAGACGAATAAATTCTTCTTGTGTCAGTTCAGCATCGCGTAAAATTTTTAGGAGTAATCCTTTCCCGACAGTTTTCCCCCGATGAACCGGTACGGTGACAACTCTTCCATCTTCATGTTTTAAGCGCAGATGACTTCCTTTTTGTCGGATAGATTGAAACCCTATTCTCGTTAAAGCTTTGATAACTTCATCACCGGTTAATATCGGTAATTTTGGCATCAGATAGACACCTTTTCAATTCCAACAAACTCCGACACATCTTCAGGATTGCCATCTTCCA
This sequence comes from Microcystis sp. 49638_E5, assembly GCF_021300285.1. Taxonomy (NCBI): domain Bacteria; kingdom Bacillati; phylum Cyanobacteriota; class Cyanophyceae; order Chroococcales; family Microcystaceae; genus Microcystis; species Microcystis sp. 49638_E5. The sequence goes on from NZ_JAJTDH010000053.1 coordinate 39,651, forward strand.
AGCAAAGTTCAATCACTTCCCTGATATTCTTCATCAATTCATCAATCGTTTCCCCTTGACTGTAACAACCCCGAAGTTGAGGAACTTCCCCAACATAATATCCATCCTCATCTCGTTCAATGACAACATAAAACTCTCTTTGATGGTTCATGGTTCTCAATCCTTAAAAAAATTATCGCTATCTAAGCTTTTATTGGCGATTATTGAGACTTGAAAATAGGGTCTGTAGGCGCAAGGATTTTCCATTATGAATATAGTATCATGTCAAGTCGCCTTTGTCAAGAGAAAATTTGACAACATCCAGACAAACGTTATTGTAGGGGTAATTCATGAATTACCCCTACACCTATTACCTAGTCCAGTAACCCACCACCATCGACAGTGGTTGATGTAATCATCTGATGGACTATGACTAGGGAGCTAGTTAAGAGTAGATTAGAGATGAAGATTGATTGAATGAACCAATCATAGTTAAGACCGTTGGAAAAGAGGGTTCGTAGGCGCACGGATTTTCCATTGTGAATATAGTATCCTGTCAAGTCGCCTTTGTCAAGAGAAAATTTAACAACATCCAGAAAAACGTTATTGTAGGGGTAATTCATGAATTACCCCTACACCTATTACCTAGTGATAAGTAAAACCTAGGGTGCGTTAGTTGTAACCCACCACTTATTATTGACTTGATCGGCGATCACACCCTGTAAGGGTGAACATTCGGGGGATAACCCATCGCTGAAACCGTAGATTTCCTATCCGAATGTTGCGCCCCTACTTTTTCAGCATACCCTAATTAATCGGGCAATTTATACTGTTCCACAATCTTTTTAGCATATTCAGGAACATGAGCCGCTAATTTTTCAGGATAATTACGTTTAACATAAAGGTAATTACGGGTAAAGTGAGAATCGATGGAAAAGCGAGCATATTCTAAACCTTTAGGCCCGATTTTTTCAATTACTACTCCCATCATTTTTGCCGCCCACATCGGCAAGGTTACACCTTTATCATAGGCAGGAATGCTATTTTGTACCGCCTGTTTTCTATCACCACTAGACATAACATCTTGGGTGTCTAATTGATCTTTAACTAACTCTAACATTTCCTTGCCCGTATCATTACGAACCATAATCCATTGCCAGCCAAAAGGTGCGCCCATATAGCCCACAACTAAATCAGCAAGGGAGTTAACATAATCAAAACAAGTCATACAGGAAGGGGCAAAAACATCTTTTAATTTATTAGTTTTTAAGCCAAAAAAGGGAACCATTTCCATCGAGCCGTCTTCGTGTTTAAAGTGTACCCGAAAATCCTGCATAAATTCGTAGTGAACCACAGTTTCTGGGGAACGACTGGTAGTTTCTAGAAACTTTTGCAGTCCTGAGCGGGTGACATTATCGACGCAGGGAGTTCCTAAGACATATAATTTTTCCAAGCCTAATTTTTTTTCTACTGCTCTTAGGGCTTGAATTTGACAACCAACTCCGATAACTAATAACCGTTTCATGCCCGATTTTTCAATTTCTTCTAGGACTGATAAATTGGGAGAAAGAGTCGGTTTATTAACTTTAGCGGCGAGAATTTCTTCCGTGGTACGGGCAAGAATCGGCTGCGGTTGAAAGCGATCCTCGGCGGTATTCTGCACACAAACCACCCCTTCTACTAAACCACGATCGAGCATTTCACAGGCAATTGTGCTGACGATTCCTGTCCATTGCGCCCCAGGGATAGCTTGTTTTTTCTTGGCAGCCATCATCTCTTGATGAACACCAAAATAGAGATCATTTTCCTGATTTAAGTCGCGACTTTTGCCGTGTGATGCTGCTTCTAAATCGGCGATTTGTTGATTGAGAAAAGCACAAGCTTCTTTAACATAGTGAATATAATAAGTGTCACAAAGTCCGCACTCGCTGCACAATTCTTTGGCAGGACGACGACTATTTGACTTGAGGGCTTTGGCTTTTAGGTGTGGCGCAAGGGAGTTCATAATCTTAAAAGGCAACTAGGTCAAGGGTTTTTTTCTATTGATCGTTTACCTTACCGCATTAGATCGCTTTGTTACCAATCTTTTTAAAGAAATGTAACGATTACCCGGAATAGGATCAGAGCAAAGCTTCTAAGGTGGCGACGACGGAAGCCGCTAAAGTTTCTAAATCATAACCGCCTTCTAAGCCGAAAAGCAGCGGTTTATTGAGAGTTAAGAGGTATTTGGTTAAAATTCCATAATCCTGTGGGTGTAAACAAATTCCCGCCAGAGGATCCGCTTGATTGGCATCATATCCAGCACTAACAATCACTAAATCCGGTTGAAAATTTTTCAGAAAAGGTATGACTTGCCCCTCAAAATGTTCTTGATAATCTTTAATCGTACTTCCCGCCGATAAGGGAATATTCAAAACATTATTAAACTCCCCTTTTTCTCTCGCTTCTCCCGTGCCTGGATAAAAGGGGAATTGATGGAGGGAACAATAGGCAATCTGGGGATGATTTTCGACTATATCCTGGGTGCCATTGCCGTGATGTACGTCCCAATCAAGAATCGCTACTTTTTGCACTCTTTTGTTTTCCAAAGCATAATAGGCGGCAATAGCAGCATTAGAAAACAGACAGAAACCCATGCCATAATTAGAAGTGGCATGATGTCCGGGGGGACGGGCTAAAATAAAGGTAGGATCGCCAGTAGATAAGACTCGTTCGACTCCATCTAACCAGCCACTAACCGCTAGTAACGCCACATCGTAACTACGCGCAGAAACGGGAGTATCGGCATCCAATCTTCCTCCGCCCTGTTGACAAATTCGCCGCAATCTATCAACATAATCTTGATTATGAACTTGTTTAATCAAAGGAATTACTTCGTCACGAATTTCGAGCGGTGTCGGTAAATGCCATGTTAATTTTGACTGCCATTCTGTTTGTTTTAAAGCCTCGACAATTGCCGTTAAACGCGCCGCTTTTTCGGGATGGTAAATACCTGTATCGTGATCGAGAAATTCATCGGAATAGATAATCGATATCATAATCAAATTACTGCTTAAGTAGCTGGTTATAATTAAATTGAAGATAGATTTTAGGTTCGATCCCCCCTGCCCCCCTTATTAAGGGGGGTGCCGATAGGCGGGGGGATCTGACAGTTTTTAACACCTAACTGCTTAACTCGTTGATTTTTGAGCAACCCAATGATTTTAATCTATCAGAAAAACAGGGGCTTGAGGAGCTATAGTGAAAAAACTTTACCGATCGGGCCACTTTTGCCGGATGATGCAATTATCTCCCCCTAAGGTGACAGGAAGCAAAAATGCTGACAAATTTTCAGAAATTTCAGCTAGAAGTTAATGGCATTACTATCAATGGTGTCAAAGGTGGGCGCGGTTTTCCGCTGCTTTTGCTCCATGGTTATCCCCAAACCCATCAAATGTGGCATAAAATCGCCCCCCGATTAGCGGCTAATTTTACGGTAATCGCCACGGATCTGCGCGGCTACGGGGATAGCGATAAACCCTTACCCCTAGAGGATTCTAGCAATTATTGCAAGCGGGTGATGGCCCTCGATCAGGTGTTGCTGATGGAAAAATTGGGTTATCAGGAGTTTTATCTGATCGGCCATGATCGAGGGGCGCGAGTTTCCCACCGCCTCGCCCTTGATTTTCCAGAAAAGGTCAAAAAACTCGTTTTACTCGATATAGCCCCGACGCTGGCGATGTACGAGGCGACTGATCAAACTTTTGCCACTGCCTACTATCATTGGTTTTTCTTGATTCAGCCTTCCCCTTTTCCCGAAACCCTGATCGCTGCTAATCCCGATTATTATCTGCACCATTGCTTGCAAAGTTGGGGGCGAGATTTTAGCGCTTTTACAGAGGAAGCTTTGGGGGAATATCGGCGTTGTTTTCGAGATTTAAGGACGATAACCGCCACCTGTGCCGATTATCGGGCCGCCGCTACCATCGATTTAGAGCATGATCGTCAGGATTTAGACCAGAAAATTTCCTCCCCCCTCTTGGTTCTTTGGGGAAAAAAAGGTTTCATCGCACGTCAATACGATGTGATCGCTCTTTGGCAGCAGCGAGCTAATCAAGTGACAGGACAGGCGATCGCCAGTGGTCATTTTTTACCGGAAGAAGCAGCGGAAGAGACGGGACAGGCGATCGAGGATTTTCTCGGCTAAGTAATACTAAATCCTGTTATTAAAAACTGATTATTTATTCTCCGTTTTGCATGAGTGCCTCTCCTGATATGTAGCCTATATTCAGCGGATTTAGTATCAAAAAAAAATCGGGCTAGAAATAGCTTCCAACCCCATAGGATCAATAACCTAATTAGTGATTAAATTCTCGACTTAGTAAGCGTCCTGTAGTTCATAGAATTCGGGAGAAACGTAATCTTTGCGTAGGGGCCAACCTACCCAATCTTCTGGCATTAAAATCCGTTTCAGGTGGGGATGTCCTTCATAAATAATGCCGAACATATCATAACTTTCTCGTTCTTGCCAGTCAGCGGCTTTCCAAATCCAGTAAACCGAAGCAACCCTGGGATTATCTCTAGGAAGAAAGACTTTTAAGCGCACTTCCACGGGACTATCGACATTATCGGTTACTTTGACCAGATGATAGAAACTAACTAATTCTTTCCCCGGTCCCAAATCGTAAGCGCCCTGACATTGGAGATAATTAAAGCCATAAGCGAATAAAGCAGTGGCCAGAGGAATTAAAAATTCTGCTTCTACTTTAATCAATTCCACACCACTATGGTCAGCTTCTAAAGCTTGATGATCAAAACCATTTTCGCTTAACCAAATCGAAGTGGGGCCAGCTTGCACAATAGCTGTGGTTTCTTCAGTCATTTAGATTTCTTCCTTTTGTTTCGTGGTCAAAAGAGCGGGAGGAACAGGCATACCAGTGGCTTCTAGTAACTCTTTCGGAGGTGCTTGACGGGTGGCCGATTGCAGATATTTACCCGTAAGAATCGGTTCCGTGGCCTGCATTTTATGGGTGGTGCTGTAATAACGATTGGTTTGTTGGAGGACAGTCCCGCGTTCTTGAATAGATTCGTTAGCGACTTTTTTCCGCAGTTTAATAATTGCATCGATAATCGCTTCCGGACGGGGGGGACAACCGGGTATATAGACATCCACGGGGATAAGTTTATCTACCCCTCTGACTGCGGTGGTGGAGTCACTACTGAACATTCCCCCCGTAATCGTACAGGCACCCATGGCGATAACGTATTTGGGTTCTGGCATTTCTTCGTACAGACGCACCAAAGCGGGGGCCATTTTCATGGTAACTGTACCGGCAGTGATGATTAAATCGGCTTGCCGGGGACTAGAACGGGGAACTAAACCAAAGCGATCGAAATCAAAACGGGAACCAATCAAGGCCGCGAACTCGATAAAACAGCAAGCTGTACCGTATAGCATCGGCCAAAGACTTGACAAACGCGCCCAGTTATATAGGTCATCAACGGTGGTAAGGATGACATTTTCCGATAAATCCTGGGTAACTTTAGTGCGTTCGATGGGATTGAGGATTTTTTCGCTTTGTTGTGCGATAATTTGCTTAAATTCGCTGGTAGGGTTGGGACTCATCGGGTTATCCTCTCATGAAAAGTCAAAAATAAGGAAAATTATGGCCGTTATGACCATTCTAAGGCTCCTTTCCGCCAAGCATAGACGAGAGCAACCACAAGGATAGCAATAAAGATCAGTGCTTCTACAAAAGCTAATAGGCCCAATTGATTGAAAGCTACTGCCCAAGGGTAGAGAAAGACGGTTTCCACGTCAAAAACCACGAAAACGAGGGCAAACATATAATAACGAATGTTAAACTGAATCCAAGCACCGCCGATCGGTTCCATCCCCGATTCATAGGTAGTGCGTCTTTCCGGACCGCCACCACTAGGCCGCAGGACTTTGGAGGCAGTTAGGGATAGGATTGGTACTAAACTGCAAGCGAGCAGAAATCCTAGAAAATACTCGTAACCTTTGAGGACAAACACTGGGTTTTTTTTCTCCTTATTCGCTATCGACAGGGGAAGTTGTCGGCATCTCTATGGCTACTTATTATAGAGGCTTTAGCAACCCCTCTCCTTCTCAAAAGCAGCATTGAAGATGTTTATCGATACCATTAGCTAATCATCGGGTTGAGCTTCGCTTCTGTCTCTGTTTTGCTCTTAACTCTGACGGGGTGACAAGGAAGCCTACAATCCCTATGAGAAGCGAAGTGTAGCCAAATATGGTAAAAAAGAGGTGGCTGGGATCAGCTGTTGACTATCTCAATGAGTGCCGGTGTTGTCAGTCCGAGCATTTGTACTAAAATTTTTCCTAGGCAGTGTAAATTATGAGAAATGCTGTCCAGCGGATTATAGTTTGTTTGTTAATGCACAGGCTCAAAGCAGCGATCGCTTAAGACAATATATCATTATGCAGTTACTAAAACTGACTCGCTAGAATTTTGCTAAATCTCTTAATAGCTTGTTTATGTCTTAAAATAAGACTGATTAGATTATAACGATTACAGTTTAAGTAAGTAGTTATTGCCTCTGATCCCCCCTGCCCCCCTTAATAAGGGGGGTGCCGATAGGCGGGGGGATCCCCCCTGCCCCCCTTGATAAGGGGGGTGATAGGCGGGGGGATCCCCCCTGCCCCCCTTGATAAGGGGGGTGTCTGACAGCTTTTAACCCCTACCTACTTAAATAGTGACGAGGACAATTTCCAATCCCCATTCGGATTAACTTTGTTAGCTATAGCATCCCTAAATGAAATGTGAAAAGGTATCGTATTTTTTAAGTTTAGGAAAATTAAATAATTGAAATTTAGCCAAAAACTCGAACAGTCGTTTAACCACAGGAAAACCTTTCGCCATCCCATAAAATCCGCTCAAAAGACTTGTTAACTGTAGCCAAATCGTTTCTACTAGATTTTCTTCGGTTTGGTGCGCTCTCAGTTTTCTGCTGACGTTCTTTGCGCTATTTAACCGAATAAACCCTTTTTAAGGCATTAGGGAAGGATAGGCTATGCCGACTTTTATTTTATGAGACTAGGCTATTGTATCAACTTTTAATTAAACAGCTAATCGGCTAAAGTGATAAGTAAATATTATTTTAAGTTTATTTAAGGCTGTCATTACTAATGGTAAGTTGAGCCTGGTGAATTTTCGCGTAGTATCAAAAAGGAAACTCATTCGACCTGTTCAGTGTAAACGGGGAGAGAAGGCATTTTGAGACTGAGGAACAACCTATGGCAAAGAAAATAAAGACAACCACTTATAAAGTCACCCTGAAAACACCCAAGGGCGATTATGAAATTGATGTTCCCGATAATGAATATATTCTCGATATAGCGGAAGAAAAAGGATTAGATTTACCTTCTTCTTGCCGTGCTGGTGCTTGTTCTGCTTGCGCTGGTCAAATCATATCCGGTAGCGTTGATCAATCCGAGCAATCCTTCTTAGATGACGATCAAATTGAAGCGGGTTATGTCCTCACCTGTGTGGCCTATCCTACTTCTGACTGTGTGATCGTCACCCACAAAGAAGAAGATTTGTACTAATTTAACTCAATATTCGGGGGTTAGATACTCCAACAATACAACAATAATAGAGCGGGAACTGCAAGGGCGACAGTTCTCGCTTTATTTGTATTTTTGCCTCTTGACTCGACAATGAGATAAAGCCCAAAAATTAATCCTGCAGCGGCAGGGTGTGGGGTGTAGGGTTAATGGGCGCTGATCACTAATTATCGGCCCACTTCTGCGAAAATCTCGGCTAAAATCTCTCCAGCACCAGCCTCGCGCACTTTATGGGCTAAATCTCGTCCTAAGACTTCCCCATGGCTAGGATCACCGCTAACCGAGTCCTTAATCAGGCGCTTACCGTCGAGACTGGCCACCATACCCGTTAAAGTTAGGATACCATCCTCGATCGCCGTATTCACTCCGATGGGAACCTGACAGCCCCCCTGCAACTCGCGTAAAAAAGCGCGTTCAGCATAGCATCTATCGCGACTAGGGGCGTGTTCCAACACTTTTAGGACTTGCAAAACCTCCGCATCTCCATCGCGGCATTCTATCCCTAAAGCCCCCTGTCCCACCGCATGGAGAGAAATTTCCGCCGGAATAACCTGATGAACTCGATCGCCTAATCCTAACCTTTCCAGTCCCGCTACTGCCAGAATAATCCCGTCGTATTCTCCCGCGTCCAGTTTTGCCAGACGGGTGTTAACATTGCCGCGCACATCTTTAAAAGTCAGATGGGGATAATGATAACGCAACTGGGCCAATCGCCGCAGGGAAGAAGTCCCCACCACCGCACCTGCCGGTAAACTGTCTAATTGATAGTCTTGGTTTTGGCTATTTACCACCAAAGCATCGGCCGGATTAACTCTTTCGGTGACGCAACCCAAGATTAAACCTTCGGGCAAATTAGTGGGCAGATCCTTGAGAGAATGGACAGCAAGATCGATCGATCTATCCAACATTCCCAGTTCTAATTCTTTGGTAAATAAACCCTTATCACCGATTTTCGCCAGGGCCACATCGAGAATTTTATCGCCTTGGGTACTCATCGTCTCCACCTCAAACTGTCGATGGGGGTGGTGTTTACTCAATTCTGCCTGTACCCAATAGGTTTGTACTAGGGCTAACTGACTTTTACGCGAACCGATACGCAGGGAACGAGGAGGACTAGAAACGGACATATCTGAACTAGGAATTTAACTAAACATCTATCTGACTGCTCGATCTAGACTATCCTGATCTCACCCCTGTTGAGTAATCACTTTCTCGGTTAGGCATAAATAGTTACATCTCTTAATATTTTTAGGCAAATAGGGTGAGGGTAATTACCCATTTCTCCTTTTCTGGAAGAGGGGTTGGGGGTGAGGGTAACTATCTGTTTTTTGGACTGCCAAAAAAGCCGAAAAGTCCTATGCCACAAGGTTTTTATATAGCATTTACATTTGAGACGTGGAAACCAATTTCTGAAAAAAATGCTATAATCTAAGTCAATGTTTTAATAACTTTAATTATGGACAAGGCTCAGAAAATCAAAAAAGA
>NZ_JAJTDH010000144.1:0-6313 GCF_021300285.1 Microcystis sp. 49638_E5
TGATGCAAGGGTTTTAAGAGATTCTAGCAGATTTAAGTGCATTTGGGAAGCTCTCAATCAAGCTAAAAGCCCTTTCCTGTAAGGTTTTTACCATTATTCAGCAAACCCTAATTAATTCACTCCTATTACATTTTTTTACTAAAAATTTGGTTCTTCGGTTTGTGTTATGCAATGGACGGGGGTTATAATAAATGTAACCCTTATATAGAAAGACATTTGGCAATTTTTGTCAATTGTTCTCGATCTAGAACGAATTAATCAATTAAGTCTCTTGCCAGATAAGGATTTAGTCGATTTATGCCCCCCCTATCGAACCATACCAAGTAACGAAGAACCATTTCTTGGGTAATTATTGCCTAACCCACCCGCTCAATAGTCTTAATTTTTAATCCGATGGAGGGGGATTTTCTGCGCTTTGCGATCGAGTTTCTGGGGGAGTATCTTTTTCGATATTTTCTTCTGGGGGCAAATCTTCCTCGGTAACTTCAATAATCACCGTTTCGCTAACAGCAATAGTTTCGACTTCAACATTTGCGACAGGTTCAGTCGGGGGAATTTCTGGGGCATTTTCGGAGGGTTTGATCTCTTCCGTTGCCAAATCAAAATCATCAAAATCATCAAAATCATCGAAATCATCGAAAGTTTCCCCATCATCAATGATTTCTGCGGCTTTTTCCCCAATTTCTGTCACCGATTCTGTAATAGGTTCCCCGATAGCTGCGGCTTTTTCGGCAACGGGGGCAACCGTTTCTTGAGCTTTTTCCTCAATTTCTGTCACTGATTCTGTAATAGTTTCCCCGATAGCCACGGCTTTTTCTATAACGGGGTCCACCGTTTCTTTAACCGTTTCTTTAACTTTTGCTGCTACTTTCTCAGGTTTAGCTTTAGTTTTAGGGGATTGGGAGGGAGTAACTTTCCCCAGACGATTGCCTAACCAACCGACAATAGTAAATAATTTAACCGGTTTGTCGGGATAAAAAAGTGCTTGTCTGAGTTTGAGAGTTTGCCAAGCGAAAGCAATAAATAAAATGGCTGCGGCAACTTGTCCCAGGAGGATAGCGCCTGTAATCCTTCCCGCGCACAACCAGAGGACAAGGGCATAGAATAATCCTACCGCACTCCAGAGAAAATCATCTTGACGGTGGCGATCGGGGGCGATAAAAGCGGTGGTGAGGAGGTACAGACTACTCAATCCCACAACGACCGCTAGGATATAGGGCAACATTTGCGATTCTCCTTTGACATTTCCTTTTTTATTGTGCGTTATTTGGGGTCGATCGAGTCTATTTTTTGATTAATTTTCAAAATTATCGAGTCAGATAGTCTTTACCTGTGTTGATGAATAGCCATAGTTAATATTAGGAAATTCTTGGTTTATCCTCTGCTGCTTGTGCTGATCAGATTAAACAAGCTTTCGGATCAAACGATTAAGTTTTGGTCTTTAACAAGCAAAGAGGAATTAGGAACCCTTGCTCGACCCACAGACAACCTGTTATCTTTAGTAATTAGTGCCAATGGGAAATATTTAATTAGTGGTAGGGCTGACAAAACTGTAAAAATTTGGGAAAATGGGCAATAGTAACACCTCAAGATAAGTAAGTAGTTATAATTAAATTGAAGATAAATCCCCCCTTGATCCCCCCTTAATAAGGGGGGTGCCGATTCCCCCTTAGTCCCCCCTTGATCAGAGGGGTGTCTGACAACTTTTAACACCTACCTACTTAACTGCTATAATTAGAAACTTATGCCGACAATATTTTATTGGGGAGAAGATGAATTTGCTATCAACCAAGCGGTGAAAAATCTGCAAGCAAAACTTCTTGATCCCAATTGGATACAGTTTAATTATGATAAAATCAACGGCGATCGCAATGAGGCAATTATCGAGGCCCTCAATCAAGCGATGACTCCAGTTTTCGGCATGGGAAATCGTTTAGTTTGGTTAGCCGATACGGTTATTTGTCAACAATGTTCTGAGGATATTTTCAAGGAATTACAGCGCACTTTGCCCAATTTACCCGAAAATTCCTATCTGTTATTAACCAGCACCAAAAAACCAGACTCCCGCTTAAAATCGAGCAAGTTTATCCAAAATCAGGCGGAGGTTAAAGAATTTGAACTAATTCCGTCTTGGAAAGTCGAGGAAATTGCCCAAAGAGTTAGGGAAATTGCCAAAGAAGTGGGGGTAAAATTAACCCCCGATGCGATCGAACTCTTAGCAGAATCAGTGGGAAATAACAGCCGCTTGTTGTGGATGGAGTTAGAAAAACTGCGTTTATTTAAAAATAATTCGGCGGTAACTATTGACAAAAAGGACATTTTAAGCTTAGTCAATGCCAGCAATCAAAGCAGCTTACAGTTAGCCGGTGCTATTTTAAAACGGGAGACAGGCAAGGCCCTAGAATTAGTCAATGAATTATTAAATCGCAACGAGAACCCCCTAGGTATTACTGCCACCCTAGTGGGTCAATTTCGCACTTGGGCAATAGTGAAATTAAAAATTGAAGAAGGAGAAAAAGACGACAAAAATATCGCCGCCGCCGCCGAAATTGCCAATCCCAAGCGACTGTATTTCATTCGCAAAGAGATACAATCCTTTTCTTCTAAACAACTTCTCGCCACCTTGCCCATACTTCTCGAATTAGAATATCGTCTCAAGCGGGGTGCAGAACCTTTGGCAACTTTGCAAACCAAAATTATTGAACTTTGTTGTTTATTGGTGACTTAAGTAGGTAGGTATTAAAAACTTTCAGATCCCCCCGCCTATCGGCACCCCCCTTATCAAGGGGGGCAGGGGGGATCGAACCTAAAATCTATTTTTGATTTAATTATAACCAGCTACTTAATACTCTTCCTTAGCTTTCAGAAATCCTCTAGAATAACATTCTATAGACTTCTCAATAGCCACAATGACCGATGATGCCATCCCTAGTCTAAATTTAGCGATCTCTAGTTTAGCCACGAGTAATCATTTCGCCCGTTGGGTGACGAAAGCACCCCTACCGGGGGGATATGTGCATCATGACTGTGAATGGACCGAGAGTCTAACCACGGAATGGATGGCATGGCAGGAAATGTTCTGTCTGGAAAAAATGCCGACCTTGCCGATGTTAGAGCAATTAGAGGGAAATTCCCGACCTAAACTGACTCTTTCGGGAGAAGGCGGCAGTTATGGCGGTCAATTAATGCAGAAACTAGGTATTAGTCTCTGGCAATGGTTATTTCAAGCATCAATTGGTCAAAGTTTCGCCCAAAGTCAGGGAATCGCCCTCGGCAAAAATCAGCCCCTGCGAATTCGCTTGGAATGTCGCAACCCCTATTTAATTTTGCTGCCCTGGGAAATTATGCAGCAAGCGGGTAAACAGGCTATATCTCTGCATCCGAATATACTCTTTAGCCGCACCACCAGCGATGTGGAACCACTACCACCGATAAAACCGAGTAATAGTCTCAATATTCTCTTAGTTATCGGGGAAAAACAGATTAAAACCGCCGCTAGTTCCCTCAACCTCACCGCCATTAATACGGGTGGAGAAACTAATTCCGACCAGGCACTCGAATCCGAGGCCGCCAATCTTATCCGGGCCATCTCTCCTGGGGGCAGTGGTTCCCTCCCTCAGAATTGGGGAGTGAAAATCAAAGTCGATACCTTAATTCGACCGGGGGCCGAAGAACTGACCAGGGCCTTGGATACGGGTAAATATCAAGCTTTTTTCTACGCTGGCCACGGAATCGCCGCCCCCAATGGCGGTTCCCTATTTCTGCGGACAGGAGAACAGCTAAACGGGACGGAGTTGGCCCAAGCTTTAGTGAGAAATCAAGTCATTTTAACCGTTTTTAATGCCTGTTGGGGTGCTTATCCCGCTAAATCGGGTCAGGAGATGATCCCCCGCAGCAGTCTGGCGGAAGTCTTGATTCACCACGGCGTTCCCGCAGTTTTGGCCATGCGAGATGCGATCGCCGATAGAGAGGCCTTGAGTTTTATCGAAATTTTTACCCGCACCCTCTTCGGGTTCAAAGACAAAGAAGCGCAGATGTCCAACTTGTTTCCCGGTCCGAGAGTCCCTATCGATCAGGCCGTTCGTATCGCCAGGCAGCAGTTATTAACCCTCTACAAGTACAATCAGCCCGCTTGGACTTTGCCGATTCTCTATATGCACCCAGAATTCGACGGGCAATTGCTGCAAACCCTTGATGAGACTCAATCACCGACGGTTATGCCCAATGTCTGCGGAACCATGCCCGCCGCTTTCTTATACTATCTCGATCGTCCCGAAAGAAAATTGTCAATCCGTGGTGGTGGCATGAATATAGGACGGAACATGGAAAATGATCTACAGATTACTGAAAAATGGGTTAGTAAAAACCATTGTCGGATAATTTGCCGTAAAAATGCCGATCATCCCGACTATCAATACTTTCTCGAAGATTTCTCCCGTTTTGGTACTTTTATCTACCAAGATGGCCACTGGAAGCAGGTACATAACCAAGAAGTTCCCCTAGAGTCGGGTTTACAGATTCGCTTCGGCAGTTACAAAGGCCAAATCCTCGCATTTGTGGTGGAATAATTAGGGTTTGTCGCAAAAGTTTGTCGTCGGGAGTGGGAATTATGAATTATGAATTATGAATTATGAATTATGAATTAGACCTCGACCTAATATAATCTCAAGACTAAAAGTCTTTCTAGTTAAGGAATCTACCCGAATAAAAATTATTTTAATTGCCTCATATTTTTTCAGTAAAATTGAATTAGCAAAGATAGATATACATTACAGCCATCGAACTGTTTAGTTAGTACATAGACCAAAAGCAAGCTGTGACTGGGTTATAATTTTTGGAGATGTCTATTGGGGAAGTGGGGTGCGGGGAGATGGGAGAATAAATAAAATAGTCTCCTGTCTCCTGTCTCCTAACCCCACCAACAAACTTTTTCAGCCAACCCTATCTAACTTTTTGCTTCCTCTTTAAGGGAATAAATTGGTTTAAACCAACCTTTGCGCCAGAAGTAGAAAATCAAGCCTCCCGCTACGGCTAACATGACTAACCAGACCATGAAGTAACTCCATTCTCCTTTTAATTCTGGCATATTCTCGAAGTTCATGCCATAGACACCAACGATAAAAGTTAAGGGAATAAAAATCGTCGAAATTACGGTTAAAAACTTCATAATTTCGTTTAATTTATTGCCCATAGTGGACATATAAACATCCATCAAACTCGCCGCTAATTCTCGATAAGCTTCGATAATTTCCAGAATTTGAATGACGTGGTCGTAGGAATCCCGAAAATAAATTTGTACTTCATCGCTGACTATACCATGATGGTCACGCATGAGTAAATGTAGGACATTTCGCATCGGCCAAATTAAGCGACGCAGTGCCAATAATTCCCGACGGACATCATAGATTTCCTGCATTGTATCTCGATCGGGATTACTAATAATCGCGTCTTCCAACGCTTCAATCCGATCTTCGTAGTGTTCTACCACGGGAAAATAACCATCGATAATCGTATCTAATAATAAATAGGTCAAATAATCCGCCCCCGATTTCCGTACTCGTCCCTGGGAAGTGCGAATTCGATCTCTCACTATCTCAAAACAGTCCTGTAATTCCTCCTCTTGAAAACTTAAAAGATAGCGTTTTCCCAAGACAAAACTCACCTGTTCCGTATCAAAACCGCTTTCATCTTCCTTCAGTCGCACCATCTGAGAAATCACTAACAATTGATTGTTATAGTCCTCTAACTTGGGTCGCTGCGGCACATTAACCACATCTTCTAATAACAAAGGATGCAGATTAAAAATGTCTCCCACCTGTTTTAAAACCGTCTCACTCCCTAACCCTTGAATATCCATCCAAGACACGGTATTTGTGCCAATATAGGGGGCGCAAGCATTGGGGGTAATATCCACCTTGCGAACGGCGTTATCTTCATCGTAGTCAATTAAAATAATCCGCGAGGGTTTGGCATCCGGTTCGATAATTAATGTCCCCGGTTCACTACCCGGTTCATCATAAAAATAATCGAAGTAGTCTTCTTCCTCGTCTCCATCGGTATCGGGACGATTGTTGACGAATATATCGGGTTGTAGTTGGGTCATAAGCTTACAACAATCTGGCTAATTTGGGCAATAAGAAAACAGAAAAGTTAAAAAATTTAATTTGCCTAAAGTTACTATCTATCGCCATGAGATTACATTGACATACTCCCACCGTCAAGCTACGCTGTGACGGGGGATTCTTTCCACATCGCTGTTAGAAATTCCTTGTTCAACGAGACAGCTTAGATTCTCAATGTCTCCATTAAAAAC
>NZ_JAJTDH010000145.1:0-6263 GCF_021300285.1 Microcystis sp. 49638_E5
CCGAGTGCTAATTATGAGATGATCGATGCAGGAAGAAAAAGCGATATTTAATATCAACAATACTTTTTATCGACCGGAGAGTAAAATCGTCCGAGATTTAGGAGTTTTAGGGGCGGCAATTGCCCAAAAAGAGCGGGGCAGTTTGCGCGTTTTAGAGGTAATGAGCGGCTCTGGTGTGCGAGCGCTCAGGTATTGGTTAGAAAGTGGTGCGGATTGGCTGTGGGTTAATGATGGTAATCCAGAAATTAAGCCAACTTTAGCCGCTAATTTAGAGAGTTTATTACAACAGAAAAAAGGCAAAATAACCTATAAATCTGCTCAAGAAGTTCTCCTAGAATGTTATCTTGAAAAAGACCATTACGATCTAGTTGATATTGATGCTTTTGGTTCCCCTGCATCTCTGTTTAGTGCTATTCCTTTAGCCACTAAAATCGGTGGTTTAATTTATCTAACTAATACCGATGGACGGACGCTGACGGGTCATAATCTAGAAAATAGTTTAGCTGATTATGGAGCATCTGCTCGCAATCATCCGGCTGCCCACGAACAGGGATTAAGATTAATTATCGCCGGTTTGCAATTAGAATCGGCCCGGTTAGGTTTAGGAATTACGCCGATTTTTTCCTTCTTTTTTGGTCAAAGTTATCGGGTGATGGTGCGGTTAACGGCCAATAGACAATTAAATAGTCATAACTACGGTTTTCTCGGTTATTGTCATAGCTGCGGAGAATATCAATCAGTGCCTTGGCCGAAGTTAGGCAAGATAGTTTGTTCTGGGGACGGGCAACCTTTAACCTTAACCGGACCCTTGTGGTTAGGCAGTTTACATGATCGCCTTTATCTAGAAAAAATGGCAGATTTAGCCCATCAATGGCAGTGGAAAAAGGTAGTTAAATTGTTAGAAATAATGAGGGAAGAAAACGATTTTCCTCCCTATTTTTATAGCTTTCGGGAAATTGGTAGAAGGGGCAAATTAGATCTACCTAAAAGGGAAGATTTAATTGCAGCTCTCCTAGAACAAGGTTATCGAGCCGCTGCCACCCATATTAACCCACAAGCGCTGAAAACTAACGCTTCTTTAGCCCAATGTATCGCACTACTCAAGGACTAATTAGGGTTTGCGGCAAAAAGTTTTTCGTGGGGGTAGGGTGTGGGGTGTGGGGTGTGGGGTTTTACCGATTTTCAGGGGGTCAATTTCCCCCCCCGATCACCCCAAGGTCTGGCACTTTTTGATGGGAAAAAAGTCTAAAATTCTTATCCAACAAGGTTTTTAGATTTATTCAGCACACCCTAATTAGTTAATACCAATAACTAGAACTTTGTTGGGGTTCAGGGGCAAAAGCTAACCAGTAGGGGAATTGTAAAAGAGCGAAATTCAGCCGTTCTTCGGTATCATCGATGATAATGAGCGGTGAATACTTATCGTCGATTAAACGTTCCGCTTTTTGAATTAAAGCTTCGGGAGACTCAAAGAGAACAATGCCGCGGTCCGGGCCAAAATCGGCGCGGGAAATGCCGAGACAATCTTGGAGGCCGCGCCGCCATTCGCCTAAACGTTCGGGACTATTAGCCAGAACGAGAGAACGGAAGCGATCGCCCTGTAATTCCGCCATAATCGAGATAATTGCCGAAGCCACCAGAATATTTTGGAGACGGCTACCCATACCGCGAACAGTACCCCGGCCCCCCTGTTTAAAGAACCACTGTTGCACCCGTTCGGCGTGAATTGGTTCAAAAGTGCGCCGTAGTTGCCAAGGCGGACCGTAATAATCAGGACGACTGCGATAACGGTCTAAAAGAGCTTGGATGCGCTGATTTTGGTCAGAAAAGCCCTGTCTAGGGGTGGATTGCCCCACCGGTTCCGATTCATAACCCGAACGGTTAGAGCGACGGGGTTCTTGCCAATTATCCCGGCCCTGGTTACTGGTACGGGGGGGACGGGGACTTTCTTCGCGATCATCCCGGCCTTGACTGCCACGGGATGGGCGCGGGTTTTCCTCCCGTTCGGTCCGCAGGGGAGGTTCCACGGGTCGGGGGGATTTTTCGGGGGTTTCAAAACGGGGTAATTCCAACTGTTCGGCAGCCGCAGCCAAATCCTGTAAACTGCCCACCAGATAGTCTTTAAATCCCTGAACCCGCACGGCTATGTCCTGGGAGACTCCGGCGAAATTACTCCGCATTTCCTGTCGAATACGCTCACGACGGCGTTCTAACTGTTCGATCGCCAATTCTAAAGCCTGTTTGCGTTGTTCTAGGTCTTTTACGCCTTCCTTGAGCATTCTTTCGATTTGAGCTTTGATATCTCCTAGTTCCTCGGCGATCAAGCGTTCTTTTTCCGCTTTTAACGCCGAGATTTCCGCCGCTAGGCTCTGTTTTTGCCGTTCTAGAGCCTCGATTTCCCCCCGCAGGGGTTGCGCCTGCGCTGTGGGAACTAATTCGCCTTCGGGGGCGGTTTCCGATGGCAGGGGATTCTCTACCGGGCGATCGTTCCAGAGATCATCAAAACTAAATTCTTCGACAGATTCATTGGGTAAGTCTGTCATTTTGTCAAGGGGTAAAACATTAAAATCTTCTGAATTCATCGGCTTTAGAAATGCAGAGCGAACAGAGGGCCAAGGCAGGTAATTAAGTAAGTGGTTCTAATTAATAGACGATATATCTTGCCTTCGATCCCCCCTGCCCCCCTTAATAAGGGGGGTGCCGATAGGCGGGGGGATCCCCCCTGCCCCCCTTAATAAGGGGGGTGCCGATAGGCGGGGGGATCTGACAATTTTTAACACCTACCCACTTAAGACGCTATTAGCTAGATTTTATTTTATCTCAATCTTAGTTCGCTTCTGAGTCGATCGCTTGCGATGCTGCTAAAGGATAGTATTTTTCCAGGCACAGTCTCAGGGTTGCGCTGTCAAAGATAATGGGCAAAAAATGAATGCTGTTAATTTCTTTGAAATAAAACAGGATCGGGACTTTGTTCCAGAAAATTCGCCAATTTTGCCATTCTTGGTAGGGAAAGGAGCGAATTTGTTGCCCGGACAGATAGACATCTAGGGAAGTGGGGGTAAACTGGAGGCGAATGCGGGTAGTCTGGAACATCAAGAATAGGCCTAACAGGGAGAAAATTATTCCGAGCCAGACCTGTAAAAAGAGTAAAGGCAGCGATAAAATTACCAAAAACAGGGGAATTCGATAGTTAGGAGCCAGTTCGATCGTTCCTGTTACTTCTTGCGGGGAAATAGTTGTCATTGGTGTCCCTATCGGCAGTCAGCCAAAATATCTTCGCTTCTAGTTTATCGCATTGTTTTTCGAGAAGCGATCGAGATAATCGAGACTTGATCGGCGATGATCTGGTGGTGTCATGGCATCATAGAAGGAGACTTTACCCCCGTATGCACGCCGGAGATTAAAATCAGTTAAGACCTTAGATCGTTGATCGGCGAGGATCAATTCTTTATTTAAGAGGATTAAATCAGCAAAATGGGTGATAGATTCGCCTAAATCATGGTTAACCACCATGACAATTTTATTTTCTTGGGCTAACTCACCAAAGATATTAAAAAGAACCCCCTCGGTTTTTTGATCTACCCCAACGAAAGGTTCATCAAAACAGAAAATCTCCGCTTCTTGGGCCAAAGATCTGGCTAAAAAGACTCTTTGCTGTTGTCCCCCCGACAGCTGACCGAGGGGACGATGGCGCAAATCAGCCATTTCCACCCGTTCTAGGGCATTTAAAGCCTGTTGACGACTAATATGGGAAAAAGGACGAAACCAACCCGTTTTTCTGACTCTCCCCATCATTACCACATCCCAAGCGGTGACGGGATAGGTCCAGTCGATTTGAGATCTTTGGGGAACATAAGCGACTTTATCCAGTTGTTGCTGTAGAGATTGCCCTTGATAGTTAACGCTTCCCTGTTGTACGCGAATTAATCCTAGCATGGCTTTGATCAGGGTACTTTTACCCGCACCGTTGGGACCGATGATACCGGTTAATCGTCCTGGATGAATTTTCAGGGTGATATCCCGTAGGGCTTCCACGCCGCGATAATATACTCCTAGATGACTAACTGTAATTGTCCTTTGCATAGTTGTTATCCCGAGTCTCCAGTTCTAGCATAACTAAAAATGAGACAATTATGAAGCAAGCATGAAAAGATTATGAAAGATCGCTAGGGTGAGATTAATCGCCACTCAGTAAAGCTTCCACGAATTCGTAACTGGAAAAAGGCCGCAGATCCTCGATTCCTTCCCCAGCACCCACAAAGCGAATCGGGAGGTTAAGCTGACGCGCTACGGCAAGGGCGACACCCCCTTTAGCTGTACCATCGATTTTAGTCAGGATCACGCCGCTTAATTGGGCAGCTTCCGAGAAAACTTCTGCCTGTCGCAGCCCGTTTTGTCCTAAAGTGGCATCGAGAACTAGAAGGGATTCCACCACGGCACTCTCGGCTTTTTTGTCGATAATACGGCGAATTTTGCTTAATTCTGCCATTAAGTTCTTTTTATTCTGCAATCTTCCCGCCGTATCTACTAAAAGTAATTCTATCTCCCTGGATTTAGCGGCTTCGATGCCATCGTACACCACGGCGGCCGGGTCGGTATTTTTGCCCGGGTTGGCAATTACTTCGACTTGCGATCGCTCTCCCCAAACTTTCACCTGTTCCACGGCGGCAGCGCGAAAGGTGTCGGCAGCGGCGATTATACAACTATAGCCAGATTGTTTAGATAAATGGGCTAATTTGCCTATAGTTGTTGTTTTACCGACTCCGTTAACTCCTGTGAGCATCCAGATATTTAATTTGCCTTTTTCTGGCTCAAAACCGGGGTTGCTATAATTGGCTAAAGGTGCATCTAAAATCTCGCGGATAATTTCTTTGAGATATTCGATCGCTTTTTCGGGGGGCAAAGCTTCCTGTTTTAGCTTATTTTGGAGGGTAGTGATAATATAATCGGTGGCATCTACCCCCACATCGGCCTGAAGCAATAAAGCTTCAATTTCCTCCACCGCATCTTGATTGAGGGGACCCTGACCGACCACGGCCTTAAGCTGATTGACCAAGCTGCGGCGCGTTTTGCCTAAACCCTGACGCAATTTTTTTAACCAGGTGATTTCTTCTTCTGAAACGTCCTCTGCTTGTCGTCCCTGATTGGCTAAAACTTTGGCTGACCAGATAAAATCTTCATCCGGTTCTGTGGGGGTTTCGATGGCGGTTTCTTTGAGAATTTCGAGGCGATCGGATTTTTTCAGCCATGCGGGGGTATTATCCTCGGTTTCTTCTTCTTTAACCGGTTCTTCCTCTTGCAGAGGTTCCGTTTCAGCAATGGATGTTTCAGGGGTTTCGCTCACGACGGCCTCGGCCGTGGCTTTTTTCTCTTGAATATTTTTAAAGGCTTTTTTGGCCCAATCTAAATACTCTTCCTGACTGGTTGCCTCGCTAGTCGTCGGGGTTGCCTCGCTGGGGGTTTCCTCTACGGGTGCGGGGGGTGCTTGTTCTTGTTCGGGTTGGACTTTCTGACGACGGAACCAGTTAAACATAGGAGAAACTAAACATAAAACTATTTATCTAGTTTATCTTAACCCTTAGCGTGAGCAATTTTGATAGTTAGATTTTTAATTATGGATTTCTCAGCATTTTTTGCCGGAGATTAAGGAAAAAATATAATCCGAGCCACTCAATTGATAGCCTTCCTCAAGGATAACTTTGTCTCTTTTTAGAGAAATGCTGTATCCTAGAAAATAGAATAGGAAGGAGAGTCAAAAATGTTAACCACTACTGAAACTAAATATTATACTCCCGAAGAATATCTCGCCCTAGAGGAAACGTCCGAAGTTAAAAATGAATATCGTCAAGGAGAAATTATCCCAATGGTAGGAGCCACCACTAATCACAATCAGATTTGTCTAAATTTTTGCCGTAATTTTCCCTTAAATATCAATAATCAAGATTATTATACCTACATGGAAACGGTGCGTTTATGGCTGTCAGATTATAGCATTTACACCTATCCTGATGTGATGGTGATTCAAGGTCAACCTCTCTATCAAGGCAATAGTCAATCTAACGTGATCAATCCTTTAATTATTGTCGAAGTTCTCTCTAATTCTACCCAAGCTTATGACCGAGGAGATAAGTTTAAATTCTATCGTTCTCTGCCAACTTTTCAGGAATATATTCTGATCGAACAATCTAGTTATAGTGTGGAACGTTACTATAAACAAAAGGATGATCAATGGTTAATTGATTTCGTCACGGGGGAAAATGCGG
>NZ_JAJTDH010000054.1:0-23672 GCF_021300285.1 Microcystis sp. 49638_E5
TCATGGGTTCCTACAATATTTTACGAAAAGCATTCCCAAATGTGTTTAACCGCTATGGGATAGAGAGGTGCGTAGTTCACCCAAGGAGAATCAATCTCTCGAAGTAAAAGTGAAAGGAATTTCTGAAATGGAATTCAGTCTGTCTATATTTGACTATACTTTTACTAACTATTATTACTGGATGCTTAAGAGGGGAGATAGTGGTATCTTTTCCCCTATAATAGGCGATGACAAACTAATCAACCATCTGCACATCCGATGAATTAGCAACAGTTGCCAGTGCAGTCATGATTACTGGTATGGCGGTGGCGATGTTGGATGCGGGGATAATTTCCACGGCGGTCGAGGCTGCCGGTTTAAGGAAAGAAGTGGCGGAGGCGGCCATAAATTATCCTAATAATGATATTATTCAGACGCTATTTTCTCAGGAAGCCGTAGAAAAAGCGCAAGTTAATCCCCCAGCAAAAATGGAGATCAAAGCAGCCGATTTGCAACCGGATACGGCGATCAATAAAATTAATGATGCTGTAGCGGTGTTGAGAGGGAAAGCAACGCCCGAAGATCTGCAAGAGTACAAGGAATTTATTTATAATTGTGCCGAGACAGTAGCGGCAGGGGCGGGTAGCGGTTTATTTGGCACTGATAGTCCGAAAGTTAGCGAGAGGGAAACTGTGGCCCTAACTAGGGCTTGCTGAAAAAGTTTTTCGGTGGTGGCAGGGTGTGGGGTGTGGGGTGTGGGGTGTGGGGTTTTATCGATTTTCAGGTGGTCAACTACCTAATTTTCAGGGAAAAAGTAACCTTATCCAACAAGATTTTTAGATTTATTCAGCAAACCCTAACTAAGCTAAAGGCAGCTATAGAACTCTAATGTTTGAGTTATGGAGGTTATCTTAGTGGTGAGGTAATGCTCGAAGGGCTGCCATGCCGTCTTAACCGGTAATTTTAGATAGGCAAGCAGCTTAACCGGGTATTCTAGGAAAGTGATCGGATTTCAACCTTGAATCTATGGAAACCCTCTTTCATCTAGTTACTTTTGCCTTTGTCTTTGCTTTTGGTGCCTCGGTGGGCAGTTTTTTAAACGTGGTCATCTATAGATTACCTCAGGGGATATCTCTAGTGTATCCCCCTTCCCACTGTCCGAAATGTCACCATAGGTTAGGTAAAAGCGAGAATATACCCGTTTTCGGCTGGTTATGGCTAGGGGGTCGCTGTCGCTGGTGCAAAACCCCGATTTCTGTCCGTTATCCAGCGATCGAAACTTTTACCGGTTGGTTATTTTGTCTGGTTTTAGGAGGTTTTAGCTTTTCTTGGCAGACCCTAGGCTATTGGATTCTCCTCAGTTGGTTATTAGCTTTAGCTTTGATTGATTTTGACACGATGACGCTTCCTAACTCCCTCACCCAATCGGGATTAGTTTTAGGGATAGTTTTCCAAGCACTTCTAGGTTGGCAAAATAATCAAACTGTTATCTATCTCTTTTCAGCGATCGCTAGTGCAGTTTTAGGAGTCTGGTTATTTGATCTGATCCGGTGGGGGGGAAGTTTTGCCCTCAGACAGCAGTCCATGGGGGGAGGAGATGCCAAATTAGCGGCCATGATCGGTGCTTGGTTAGGATGGCAAGCATTATTAGTCACCGCTTTTCTGGCCTGTGCTATCGGGGCGGTGATCGGTATGACGGGCATTTGTCTCGGTAAAATGGCAAAAAGACAAGCTATACCCTTCGGGCCATTTCTTGCCCTCGGCGCTCTGATGAGTGTCTTTTGGAGTGATAAGATCATCTCAGCCTATCAAACCATTTTTTTGCCTTTGTTGTAAAAAAGCTATCTTGTCATTAAATCTTGATACAATAGTCTTCTGTGTCTTGGATCACCATTAGAACAACCCCCAGTCTAGGGTAAGCCGATTGGCTAGAGGAAATGCTCAAAGCTCACGACATCCCCAGTCGCGTTATCGCTATTGGCCTTGGTATTTATTGCGGCCAGGGGCATCAGGCCGCCCTACAAGTGCGTCCCCAAGATCGCTGGACAGCACTTTTGTTATTAAGTCCTCTAGAGGAAAGTCTATAAATTGTCTTTATTTTAAACTATGTCTCTATTTGATTGGTTTGCAAATCGCCAAAAAACAGAACCCAAGGTTCAACAACAACAGGAACGAGAAATAGCCGATGGTTTGTGGACAAAATGCCCAAATTGCGGCGTTTTGGCCTATACAAAGGATTTATTAGCTAATCAACTGGTTTGTCTCGATTGCGGTCATCATAATCGGGTGGAAAGTGAAGAAAGAATTCGCCAGTTAGTGGATGCTAATACTTGGAATTGCCTCGATGAACAGATTCGACCGACGGATCCGCTCAAATTTCGCGATCGGAAAAGTTATAGCGATCGCTTGCGGGAAACCCAAGAAAAAACTGGTCTGACTGATGCTGTCCACACGGGAACGGGGACGCTCGATGGTTTACCCTTAGCTTTAGGGGTGATGGACTTCCGTTTTATGGGGGGCAGCATGGGATCGGTGGTGGGAGAAAAACTCTGTCGTTTGACGGAACACGCTACCGATGAACGTTTACCCCTGGTGATTATCTGCGCTTCCGGCGGGGCGAGAATGCAGGAAGGAATGTTAAGTTTAATGCAGATGGCCAAGATTTCTGGCGCTCTTAACCGGCATCGGGAAGCAAAGTTACTCTATATTCCTGTCTTGACTAATCCCACCACGGGGGGAGTCACGGCCAGTTTTGCCATGTTGGGAGATATTATTATCGCCGAACCAAAGGCTACTATCGGTTTTGCTGGTAAGCGGGTAATTGAACAGACTTTGCGCGAGAAATTGCCAGAAGGTTTCCAAACATCGGAATACCTATTAAAACACGGTTTTGTCGATGCGATCATTCCTCGTCCCCATCTCAAGAAAACCCTCGCTCAATTAATTAGTTTACATCAGCCCTTTTTCCCCTTGTTATCCCCCCTCAACAGCCATCATCACTACAGTCAGCCGGAGTTAATCCCTGTGAAAACAGCCCAAGGTCAAACAACAGTTTAATCTTTGTAGGACGGCACTGGAGTTGGGAGTGCCGGAGTTGAGAGCCTGAGCATTTGTACTAAAATTTCCCGATGGGCAGTTTCAATGCAGTACAGCTTACTTAACTGGGTTGACAGTGATCGCAAAGTCCAAAAAATTCGAGAGTATGGTAATAAACCTTGAATTGGTGGGATTTTTCGAGTTTTTCTTCCAATTCATGAACGGGACACTCATTAAAGACGATAGACCGACCGCAATGAATACAGGTAAGATGGTGTTGATCCTGCTGAAGGGAACTGTAGAGGGATTCTCCTGTGGCTAGGGTTCTCACCTGAACTGCACCCTGTAGCTTTAGGGATTCTAGGGCGCGGTAAACAGTGGCTAACCCCATATTTTGGTCACGCTGACGGAGTTCCACAAACAATTCTTGAGCGGATACTGCCCGATTTAAGGTTTTGAGTAAGTGGATAATGCGCTCTTGCGATCGGGTGCGTTGGGATTTCATATCAAAAAGGTCAGCGATCAAATTTAATTCTATGCCAAAAAATTATCAGTGCTGTATTTATGTTACCCTGCGCCCTTCGGTTCTCGATCCGGCGGGTACGGCGGTAGAGTCGGGATTAAAGCAATTAGGTTATGATACTGTAGCCGGGGTGCGAATTGGTAAGTATATTGAGCTTACCGTGGCAGCAGAGGATGAAACCAGCGCTCGCGCACAATTGGATCAAATGTGCGATCAACTATTGGCTAATCCTGTAATTGAAAATTATCGCTTTGATTTGCATTGTCAGGAGATAGGAGATAAGGGATAGGGATTAGGGGATAGGGAAATGGGAGAATGGGGAAATTCAACTAAAACCCTAACACCCTAACAGCCTAACACCCATCTGATGAGAGCTTTTTGCAAAATGAATTAACCAAGTTAAAAATTATGAAGTTTGGGATTATTGTTTTCCCCGGATCGAATTGCGATCGAGATGTGGCAACGGTGACGGAGGGGATTTTTCAGCAACCTACCCGCTATATTTGGCATCAAGAGACGGATCTAGCGGATTTGGATGTGATTGTGGTGCCGGGGGGATTTAGTTACGGCGATTATTTGCGCTGTGGTGCGATCGCTCGATTTTCACCAGCGATGAAAACTGTCCGAGAAGAAGCCGAAAAAGGTAAATTAGTTTTAGGCATCTGTAACGGTTTTCAGGTATTAACGGAAATTGGGCTGCTACCCGGTGCGTTAATTCGCAATCGCGATTTACATTTTATCTGCGATCGAGTGCCGGTAAAAGTGGAAAACAATCAATATGTCTGGACGCGAGGTTATCAACCGCAACAGGTGCTTAATTTGCCGATTGCTCACGGGGAAGGGCGTTATTATGCCGCAGAAGATACGCTAAAATCCCTGGAGGATAACGGTCAAATTCTCTGGCGTTACTGTACTCCCACAGGAGAGGTAAATGAGTCAGGAAATCCCAACGGATCGTTAAATAATATTGCGGGAATTACCAATAAAGCAGGAAATGTGCTAGGAATGATGCCTCATCCCGAACGCGCCGCCGATCCGCTGCTCAATTTGACCGATGGGAGTCTGTTATTTCAGGAGTTGATCAATTGTTGTTGACTAGACCTCTTGTAAAAATCAAAAATTGTTGTTGGGGTCAGGAGTCAGTAGTCAGGAGAATTAAAAATGAATAATAATCAATTAAATGGTCTATTTACAGACTTGAGGCAATTCAATCCTTATTTTTGCCGTTTTTAAACCCTCAAATAGTTGGGGTTTTGGGGTTTTGGGGTTTTAGTTGAAATTTCCCTGATAAGTAGCTGGTTATAATTAAATTAAAAATGGACTTTAGGTTCGATCCCCCCTGCCCCCCTTGATAAGGGGGGTGCCGATAGGCGGGGGGATCTGATAACTTTTAACGCCTACCTACTTAACTGATAACTGATAACTGATAACTGATAACTGATAATCCTGTGGCTGTTTTAAAAGATAATCGGGCTACCGTCCAAAAAGTTCTCTGGATCACCCTGCTGCTGAACATTTTGGTTATGGCGATCAAAGCGGGGGTGGGTTTGAGAATTGGTGCTTTAAGTCTGCAAGCGGATGCTCTCCATAGTGTCACCGATAGTGCTAATAATGTCTTGGGATTAGTAGCGATGCGGTTTTCTTCTCCCTATCCCGATCGAGATCATCCCTACGGACATCTGAAATACGAAGCGATCGGAGCTTTAGCGATCGCCGCCTTTTTGGGGATTGCCTGTTTTGAAATCTTGCAAGGGGCGGTCATGAGTATTATCAAAGGAGGCAAACCCGTCGAGATTGCAGGTCCTGAGTTATGGCTATTAATTATCGTTTTAGGGGTGAATATTTTTGTCACCTATTATGAAAGATCCGTGGGGCAGCGTGTCGGTAGTCCGATTTTGATTGCCGATGCTCGTCATACCATGAGTGATGTGTGGGTGACAATTACGGTTTTATTGGGTTTAGTCGGGGTTTGGGTGGGCAATACGGCTAATATTCCCCAATTACAATGGTTAGATGTGATTTTGTCCTTTCCCGTCGCTTTTTTGGTGTTTAGCAGTGGTTGGAAAGTCCTGATGGAGAATTTACCTTTGTTAGTGGATGAAATGGCGATCGCTCCTGAAGTGATTCATCAAATTGTCATGGAGGTGCCGGGGGTGCTTAATTGCCATGCGATCGCATCTCGGGGAGTGGTGGGAAGACAGGTATTTATAGAAATGCACCTAGTTGTCTCCGCTCAAGATGTGGAAACTGCTCACGCAATCACGGAAGCGGTAGAAGCAAGATTAACCCAACAATTTAGCCCTGTGAGAATTTTAATTCACGTTGAACCGCCGGATTATCGTTCCGATCAGATCACTTTTGATGAAGAAGTGTGAAGCAAAAAAGCCTAAAATAAGTAGCGAACTTTTGCTAGAGGTGGCCATGGCGACAGAAAATCAAGCTAGAAACATAGTAATTACTGGTGGAGCGGGATTTATCGGCTCGAATTTTGTTCATCATTGGTGCGAGAATTATCCTGAGGATCGTGTCATTGTTCTCGATGCTCTTACCTATGCGGGCAATTTGAATAATTTAGCGACACTGAAAGATAGAAAGAATTTTCGTTTTCTGCAAGGGGATATCTGTGATCGAGCTTTAGTTGATCAATTATTTGCTGGTGAAAATATCGATACAGTTGCCCATTTTGCCGCCGAATCCCATGTGGATCGATCGATTCTTGGACCTGGGGCTTTTGTGCAGACTAATGTGGTGGGAACTTTTACTCTATTAGAAAGTTTTCGGCAACATTGGTTAAGTAATCATCAACCGGATAACTATCGTTTTCTGCACGTTTCCACCGATGAGGTTTATGGCAGTTTAGGAGTAGATGATCCAGCTTTTACCGAAACTACTCCCTATGCTCCTAATAGTCCCTATTCTGCCTCAAAAGCGGGGAGTGATCATCTAGCGAGAGCTTATTTTCATACCTACGGAATGCCGACAATTATTACTAATTGCTCTAATAATTATGGTTCCTATCATTTTCCCGAAAAGTTAATTCCTTTGATGTGTATTAATATTCTTTTGGGTAAACCTTTACCCGTTTATGGTGATGGTCAAAATGTTCGAGATTGGTTATATGTGCGGGATCATTGTCAAGCTTTAGATACAGTTATTCACAAGGGAAAAGTGGGAGAAACTTATAATATTGGCGGAAATAATGAGGTAAAAAATATCGATTTAGTCAGGATGTTATGTGAGTTAATGGATGAATTAGCTCCCGATTTACCCGTGAAACCTGCTCAGAATTTAATTACTTTTGTCAAGGATCGCCCTGGACACGATCGCCGGTATGCTATTGATGCCAGTAAAATTCGCACCGAATTAGGTTGGCAACCTCAAGAAACCGTAGAGGGGGGATTAAGAAAAACCATTCAATGGTATCTCGATCATCGGGATTGGTGGCAACCTTTGTTATCCAAAGAATATCAAGAGTATTATGGGAAAGTTTACGGTTAGAGAGGGGTAAAAACTTTAATCTTAATTTTGGGTGTGTTAGCCAAAACTAACACCCTCAAACCTTGTACCTCACTATTAAGATATCGGCGTTATTTTCAATAATATCGAAAGGCTGCCCACCGTTCCCTCGATCGCCACTTGTGGAAATACCGCCTGGATGAGTTAGAATCGGAAAGGAGAATTTTTGAGTAACCATGATCAAATTACGTCTAAAACGCTTTGGTAAAAAACGCGAAGCCAGTTATCGTATCGTTGCGGCCGTTAGCACCAGTCGTCGCGATGGTCGTCCCCTAGAGGAGTTAGGATTCTACAATCCCCGCACCGATGAAGTGCGTCTGGATGAGGAAGGGATTATCCGACGCTTACAACAAGGAGCGCAACCGACGGACACCGTGCGCGGCATTCTCACCAAACAGAAAATTTTCGAGAAAATCAATGCCTAGTACCCCCAATTATCTCGAACTGGTGAAATTTATGATCGAGCCGTTTTTAGAAGATCCGGCCAGTCTGAGATTGGATATCGAGCGCTGTAAGGAAAATGAACGTCTTTGGGTGCGTGTAGCCTTCGATGATGCCGATAAAGGCAAAGTTTACGGCCGGGGAGGACGCAATTTACAGGCGATTAGAACTACCCTAGAAATGGCGGCCGCGAGTGTGGGTCGCTCTCTTTATCTAGAAGTCTATGCGGCCGAAAATGAAGCTGAACAGCGCCGCACCCGTCGTTCTAATGGTAACTTTGAAGGTACGGAAAGAAGACCGAGCAATCGCCGACCACCCGCACCCCGGCAACCCAACAACTAACGAGCGATTTTAGGAAAACAGGGAAGGGGTTTCAACCTCGACCCTCTCCAGTTGCTCTAATTGCTGCCAAACTTTGGCGAGTAAAGTGGTTAATCCGGCTCCCGTCACGGCGGAAATAGTCAAAATCTCGGCATTGGTTATTTTAGCAAACTGCTTTTGGTAGTTATCTATCGTTTCCTCGTCCACAGCATCAATTTTGTTGAAAACCAGTATTTGCGATCGCTTTTCCAATTCCCGACCATAGGCGGCTAATTCCCCTTGAATAATTTGATAATCGGCGATCGGGTCTTCTGATGTCAAGGAGACAAGATGAATTAACAGGCGTGTGCGTTCGATATGGCGTAAAAATTCGTGTCCTAAGCCGATTCCTAGATGCGCTCCCTCGATTAATCCAGGAATATCGGCGAATACCGTCCCATCTCCCGTGGGTTTGCGTACCACTCCCAAGTTAGGAATGAGAGTCGTAAAGGGATAATCGGCGATTTTGGGACGAGCAGAGGAAACGGCCGAGATTAGGGTGGATTTTCCCGCATTGGGCAGCCCGATAATGCCCACTTCCGCTAATAACTTCAATTCTAGGCGTAAATGGCGTTTTTCTCCGTCTAAACCGGGTAAAGCGTATTCGGGTGCGCGATTATTATTACTTAAAAAGTGGCGGTTGCCTAATCCCCCTTTTCCCCCGGCAGCCACGATTAAAGTCTGTTCGGGAGTGACCAAATCGCCGATAATTTCCTCGCTATCGAGATCGTAAACCACTGTACCACAGGGAACTTTAATAATGCGATCGCTACCGTTGGCTCCCGTGCAGTTGTTCGGACCGCCCCGTTTACCGTCATCGGCCTTAAAATAGCGACTATACTGGAAATCTAGCAGGGTTTGCAGGTTCTGAGTCGCCACAAAAATCACCGAACCACCTTTTCCCCCATTACCTCCGGCCGGACCGCCGGCGGGGACGTATTTTTCCCGACGGAAAGCGACAATTCCATCACCTCCCTTACCCCCCTCTACTTCTATTTCGGCGCGATCAATAAACTGCATAAGATTAAGTAGTTAAAGTGAAAAAATGATCAAGCTTAAAGCTGTTATATGTTAATATCTTGCCAATTTAAAGCTTCTGCAAATCCCTGAAAATGTTTGACATTAGTAGTAGTGTGGAAGGAACCACAGAGACACAAAGGACACAAAGATCGCTACCATATAAGTTAAACTTATCACACAAAGAATAAGAGAGCCGATATTGTTTTTTTATAACTGCCAATGAGCAAGAATAAGTAATAGGACAAAATTAACTTCTTAGTTAGGATAGGCAAAAGGCACTCATGCAAGAGGTAGTTAGATATGTCTAATTAATTGTGTCCAGCTACTTAATAATATCCACATCAATATTGTAATTATCAGCCGTTTGTTTGCCAATCTTTAGAGTTTCTAGCCAAGGCTATAAAGCTTTAAACCTAAAGGACGAGCATTATCAATCGCGGTCTGAAAATTGAGCAAACACTGGGAAATTTCTTGGTCTTGCTCATCGGTTATTTGTGACCGTTTTTGTCGTCTTTGTTCTAAGATAGCCAAAGCCGAACGATTTCGTTTAATTTGTTCTTTTCGCTCCCAATCTGGATAATTGACGAGTTTGGGTTTTAATTGATTCATCTCTTTTAAGTAGGTAGGTGTTAAAAATTGCCAGACACCCCCCTTATCAAGGGGGGAAGGGGGGATCAAAGACAGAATCTATCTTCAATTTAATTGATTCATCTCTTTGACTGGAAATTGTCTATCACAATCTTAGCCGATCCCTTGACATCTCACAACTCCAGTCACTATCCCCAAGACTTTAAGTACATTTGTTCGTAAATAAAAAACTTGTTTCTGGGCGGGGAATCCCTACAATAGGAAACAGGATAATTAGTAGCAGATGAAAACCGATGGGCCAGTTTTTTAAACAAACTTTCGCTAGTTGCTTGGGAACTTTATTGGGATTATTGGCATTTTCGGTCTTAGGTGTGGGGGGATTAGCATTTTTACTGCTTTCTTCCCTTATGTCTAGCGATAGCTCCTCAGTTAAGGAAAAATCGGTCTTAGTTTTTAACTTAGCCACCAATATCAGCGATGCTCCCCCTAGTTCCAGTTTAGCCGATAGTTTGACCGGTGAGAGTGCGACCACTTTAAATTTGCGACAGGTGATAGCGGCGATCGAAAAGGCCACCCTTGATGATAACATTGTCGGTCTGTTACTCTATGGTCGCGACAATATCGGTGAATATGGCTATGCTACCCTGACGGAAGTGCGGCAAGCTTTGGCAAAATTTCGCCAATCGGGTAAAAAAATTATCGCCTACGATATGGAATGGACGGAAAAGGAATATTATCTCGCTTCCGTTGCTGAAACGGTGATTATTAATCCCGTGGGGAGAATGGAAATTAATGGTTTAAGTAGTCAACAAACCTTTTTTGCCGATGCACTAGAAAAGTATGGTGTGGGGGTGCAAGTGGTAAAAGTGGGTTCTTTTAAAGGTGCAGTGGAACCCTATACGCGTCAGGATTTAAGTGTCCAGAATCGTCAGCAGCTGCAAACCCTACTCGATACAATTTGGTCTAATTATAGTTCCACAGTGGCCAAAAGTCGCAATTTAACCCCCCAACAGGTGCAAACTATTTCTGATACTCAAGGTATTCTGGAAGCAACCACAGCGAAAAAGGCGGGTTTTGTCGATGAAGTGGCCTATTTAGATCGAGTAATTGTTTTGGCTAAAGAGTTGACAGGAGAAGCAAAAAATAAAACTAATGAGGAGGAAAATTCTGGCTCTTTTTCGCAAATTTCTTTAGCTAATTATGCTAGTTCTCTCGATGAGGAGGAAAATAGTAGCAATCAAATAGCGATAGTTTATGCAGAAGGGACAATCGTAGAAGGTCAGGGAGATAGAGGCCAAATCGGTGGGGATAAATTGGCGAAGGAACTGCGAAAATTACAGGGGAAGGAGGAGGTGAAAGCGGTAGTTTTGCGGATTAATAGTCCGGGGGGAAGTGCCACCGCTTCTGAGGTGATTCTGCGGGAAATTAAGCGTTTAGATGCGACCAAACCGGTAATTATTTCTATGGGTGATGTGGCAGCTTCTGGGGGTTATTGGATCGCCATGGGGGGTCAAAGAATTTTTGCCGATAATGATACAATTACTGGTTCGATCGGTGTGTTTGGATTATTGTTAAATATCCAGAAGATTGCTAATAATAATGGCATCGATTGGGATACGGTAAAAACTGGACAATTAGCCGATATATCTACTATTACCAGACCGAAAAATCCCCAAGAATTAGAAATTTATCAAGCGGCAGTTAATCGGTTCTATGATTTATTTATCGAGACGGTGGCCCAGGGGCGAAAATTATCTCCAGACAAGGTTAGAACTGTGGCCCAAGGTCGTGTCTGGACGGGAAAAGATGCGGTTAAAATTGGTTTAGTTGATCAAATTGGTGGTCTAGAAGCGGCCGTGCAATATGCGGCCAAAACAGCTAAATTAGGGGATGATTGGAGTCTTCAAGAATATCCTCGATCGCAAAGTTGGCAAGAAGAACTTTTTTCTAATTTCTTGCAAACCTATCTTCCTCCTCTCACTAAAAATAATCATCCTTTGACGCAGGAATGGCAAAATTTTCAGCAGGAATTATTGAAGTTACCTACATTCAACGATCCCCATAGTGTTTATGCTAAGTTACTTTTTAATCTCGATTTTCGCTGATACTTATGTAAAAATAATGCCCGCTAATTCTGAAATTCTTTAACAAAAATTTCTATGAATCGCCCTAATAGCGTTATTCTTGGTTTAGCCTATATTCTGGGATTATTATCTACAGGTCTGGTAGATTTTAGTCCCTGGTTAAACCGATGGCAAGAAGTGGTAATTAGAATTGTTATTCTTGGTTTAATTACCCTGTTAACCACAACTTTTATCCGTCGTTTTTGGTGGCAAAGTCCCCCGAAACAAATTTGGCTGATAGCGGGATTAATAGCTATCTTTGCGGTTGTTTATCTGGAAATTCGTACTCCTTACCCCAGCGCAAATGATATCAGTCATCTTTTAAAAAATAATGTAGTTAACTCTATTAAAATCACGGGCAATATTATATCAGAAATTCGTCTCAATCGCCGAGAAAATTTACAATTTTGGTTAGAAGTAAAAGAATTTAGCCTCAAGGATTTACCAACAAAAAAATCCACGGGTAAACTCTACGTTACTCTGCCAAATCTAGCAGAAAATCAGGTTTATCCCGGACAAGAAATAACAATTAAAGGATTACTGTATCGTCCCCGTCGTGCCAATAATCCCAATGCTTTTGACTTTGCTAATTATCTAGCGCGTCGGGGTGCTTTTGCTGGTTTAAAAGGGGAAATAATTATCAATAAAAAGTCACCGACTTGGGGAGTTTGGCAGATTCGTCAGCGCATTGTTGAGGCACAAATTCAAGGACTAGGCCAAGAAAAAGGGACTTTATTAAGTTCGATTACCCTCGGACGACAAGCAGTTAATTTGCCAGCAAAAATCACTGATTTATTTATTAAAACTGGATTAGCTCACATTTTAGCAGCTTCTGGCTTTCATGTGGCTATTTTGTTGGGATTTGTTTTAACTATTACTCGCAATTTATCCCCCAAACAACAGTTTATTATTGCCCTTACTATCTTAATAATTTACGGTACTTTAACAGGGTTACAACCTTCAGTCCTGCGGGCGATTTTGATGGGAATTGGGGCATTAATCGGTCTGCTTTATAATCGACAAGTTAATAGTTTAGGTTCCCTGTTACTAGCGGCTACAATTCTATTATTATGGCAACCTCTCTGGATTTGGGATTTAGGATTTCAGTTAAGTTTTTTAGCGACTTTGGGATTAATTATTACCGTTCCTTTACTGAAAAATAAAATCGACTATTTCCCTAATTTAATCGCTGAACCTATAGCTATTAGTCTAGCTGCTACTCTCTGGACTATGCCTTTATTAATGTTTACCTTTAACTCGATCGCTCTTTATAATATCCCCATTAATATTATCACAACCCCCCTAGTTACCCTAATTAGTTTAGGAGGAGTTTTTACTGCTTTTTTAGGTTTAATTTATCCCCCTTTGGGCAGTATCAGCGCTAGTATTCTCTATTACCCTCTAGAGTTATTACTGCAAATTACCAACTTTTTTAGTCTGCTTCCTTTTAGTACCTACTCCACAGGTAAATTATCTTTAGGAGTGATGTTAATTATTTATATTTGCCTTACCTTAATCTGCTTTAATCTCTGGTTTCGTCAACGGTGGCATTTAATCGGTTTATTTATCCTCGCTGTAATTTTAATACCGATTATTTATCAGCATTTAACTTTAACTCAGGTGACAGTTTTAGCCACCAAATCGCAACCGGTAATAATTATTCAAAATCGAGGAAATACTCTGTTAATTAATGGGGAAGAACCCGCAACAGCACGTTATACAGTTTTGCCCTTTTTGCGACAGGAGGGAATTAATCAAATACAAGGTGCAATAACTGTCAATAATTCGGCGCAATTCTCAACTATTAGTGAGGATATACCGATCAAAAAAACTATTAATTTATCCCGGTTAGAAAAATTTAATCTCGGCGAAATTACTGGACAATTGATCGAGAAAAATTTATTTAAATTTCAGGTGAAAAATCAATCTTGGCTCTGGATTATCAACCCGAAAAATCCCGTTAATTTATCCCAAGAATTTAGCCCCCTAGTGTTATTATGGCAGGGAAGCAATCTAGATAAACAATGGTTAGAGTCCATTCGACCACAGA
The DNA here is from genome assembly GCF_021300285.1 of Microcystis sp. 49638_E5. Lineage (NCBI taxonomy): Bacteria > Bacillati > Cyanobacteriota > Cyanophyceae > Chroococcales > Microcystaceae > Microcystis > Microcystis sp. 49638_E5. Next base: position 13,637 of record NZ_JAJTDH010000054.1, read on the forward strand.
CAGCGATCGCTGTTACTAACAATCTCTCCCGTAATGCCAGAAATCAACTGAGAAAGGCTAGGATTAAGACTTACTGGACTGGGAGAGATGGAGCAATTCAATGGACAGCAAAAAATGGATTTCAACCCTTTCTAATTAATGAGTGATATGTACCACCAAAACTGAACAGGGAGCATGATGTACCACATAATTACTGACACTACCTAAGATTAACTCAGATAAACCCGATCGACCGTGACGACCAACAATAATTAAATCTATCCCCTCTTGCTGGGCAACTTGACAAATTTTCTGGCCCGGATCACCGATATAATAATCAGCCCGGGCTGTGATATTATCTTCCTTAGCTCGATCAACTAAACCGTTTAACCAGGCTTGTAATTCCGCCTGCATTTCTTCGGTGATTTGTTGTTCCAAGGCGATCATATCGGGGGGATAACCGCCACCATAACCGATCAGATTACCATAAATAAAAGTTTCCGTGTAGGGAGTCAAAGGTTTGGACAGACTATAAATAATCCGCAACTCACTAGCGTAGGTTTTTGCTAAGAGGATGGCCGTATTCAATACCTCTGGAGTGACATCTTGATAATCCACAGCCACGAGAATTTTATTATAGAGTTTGTTGGTATCCCGATCGACTGAGAGTGTTTCCGTATTATTCATAGAATTAACCTCCTCGATAGCAGATAACTTCAGGGTTGAAGTTGCCTTTTTCCCATCGGCTGCCAGCAATACTCTGGGGAAATAGTCAAAAATTGCTGAAAGCTGATGACTGATGGTTGACGCTCCCCTACCTCTAGTGTGACATTTTTCGGATAATCTAGCTGAATTACCAAGAAAATTAACAATTTACCCTACTGTCACCCCCTCTTCTGCTCCAAGCACCCATCATTTGTTGATACATATCATAGTCAGAACAGGATCAAGATTACATCTATATTGGCGCTAATGGGGGATGATACATTGAAAGCGGATGTTTAAAGCTGTCCTGGCGTGTGAACCTCTTACAAATAGATTATATTTATAGATGTTAGTTCTTTTACACGCCTTTTTTTCCCTTTTTAACCCCAAATCCGTTTTTAAGCAGAAGTTATTCAAAGAGGGCGAATACAATTCGCCCCTACAATAAATAATATTATCGCGCCAATGGTAGGGGCGCACTGCGTGCGCCCAAAATGTCATCTAGATATTTCGACCAAATTGAGATGCAGCCTTTGCCAAGGGCAGCTAAAGTGTATAATCCAATTAGAGCGAGTTCTAAACCAACAACTTATGATTAGTCGCTACATTGTTGCATGGCTCCCGATGATCGTAATAGGAATTAGTAACGGTATCCTCAGAGAAAGCACCTACGGAAAATATCTCGATGAACTACGCGCTCATCAAATTTCTACCCTGACAGGAATCCTTTTTTTTAGTCTTTATATTGGCACTCTTGTCTATTTTTGGGGTCTAGAATCCTCCATTCAAGCAATTACTATCGGTTTAATTTGGTTACTATTAACAGTGGGTTTTGAGTTTCTGTTTGGTCATTTTATCGCCGGTCACTCTTGGTCAAGATTAGGGCAAGATTATAATCTTTTAGCGGGACGAGTTTGGATTTTGGTTCTCTTGGTCATTACTTTTGCTCCTCTACTATTTTATCAACTTTTTTCTTAATTATGAAAGCTATTATCATTAATCGCTATGGCGATAGTAATGTTCTCCAATACACCGAAATAGAAAAGCCAATTCCCCAAGGGAAAGAAGTCTTAATTAAGATTATGGCAGCGGGAATTAATCCGATTGATTGGAAGATTCGTCGGGGGATGCTCAAAATAGCCACAGGTAATAAATTTCCCCTGCAATTAGGTTTTGATTATGGGGGAATTATCGTTGAAAAAGGCAGTCAGGTGGAACAATTCCAGATCGGAGATGAGGTTTTTGGTTTTCTCAATCAATTACCCGGTAGAACCTATGCTGAATATGCAATTATTCCCGCTTCCCTCTTAGTTAAAAAACCGCATAATCAGAGTTTTATTGAAGCTGCCGCCACTCCTTTAGCCGCTTCTACCGCTTTGCAAGTCTTGCGGGATTTTGGCGGCATTCAAGCAGGAAATCGGATTTTAGTTAATGGTGCATCGGGAGGAGTGGGTAGCTTTGCCGTGCAGATAGGAAAAATTTTCTCTGCGGAAGTAGATGGAGTTTGTAGTAGTAAAAATATCGATTATGTCACCTCTTTAGGAGCAGATAAAGTTATCGATTATACCCAAGAAGATTGGAGAAAAACTGAGCAGAAATATGATATAATCTTCGATGCTGTGGCTAAGTCTTCTTTTTGGCACTGTCGTCAGCTTTTAAAACCCCAAGGGACCTATATAACCACCCTACCAAATCCCGGAATTATCCTCTTAAATTATCTCAGTGCTTGGTTGCCCCAAAAAGGGAAACTGATATTTTTTGCTCAAGCACAAGCGTCCGACTGGCAATTTCTCAAAGAAGCGATCGAATCGGGAAAATTAACTGTTAGAATTGATCGCACCTATACTTTTTCCCAGGTGGTAGAAGCTCATAATTATAGTGAATCGGAAAGAGTGCGAGGAAAAATAGTCTTAATCCCCGATTAAGGATAAATAGTTAGGGATTGCTGAATAAATCTGAAAACCTTGTTGGGTAACACTTTTAGACCTTTTGTCAATCAAAAAGTACCAGATATGGGAGTGATCGGGGGGAAAATCCCTGGACTTTTTCCCTGAAAATTAGGTAATTAACCCCCTGAAAATGGGTAAAACCCTACACCCCACACCCCACACCCCACACCCTGTCCCCACCAACAAACTTTTTGCTGCAAACCCTAAATAGTTAGGGATTTTCCCGATTTTTTGGGGAACGAGTAAATAGTTTTAAGTAGGTAGAAACAGAGAATTCTTTAATTGGGAAGGTGATAAAAGTCAAGGGATTAATAGTAATAATAATATTGCGGCTATCCCTCTGTACCGCCTTGATAATCTGTTTAGCCACCCAATCGGCGGACATAATACCCACAGGATTTAAATTACTCTTAAAAGGGCCAAGAATTAGCTTTCTCACCACACAGGGGGCATCTAAACGACGCAGGGTAATCATATCACCGATCGCCCGTTTACTGAGTTCGTAGAGGGGACTAAAGGCAGGATTAACCTCCGCTTCCGAGGTATTCACCCAGACTTCCTTGCGGGCAATTTGCTCGTTAGTGCGGACAGTTTTGAAGAATAATTCCATTAAACGCCAGACGGAAAAAGTATTCACTTGGTAGGCTAATTCGATCGCTTCTGGGGTTCTTTGGCCGTGGACATTAACGCCATGATTTAAAATTAGTATATCTACAGACTTAAATAGGTCCTCAAGTTGCGTTTCTTCACCTATTTGCCATTTTACGGTTTTTACAGGTACTGATTCGCCGTTAATTTCAATAGCGATCGCATTGTCCCCGGAAGTGAGCGCGATTACCTTGGCTCCCTTCAGTTGTAGGTACTTTAACAGCGATCGCCCTAAAGTTCCATTCGCCCCGGTAATGGCGATCGTTTTGCCCTTGAGAGAAAGTGCCGTCCCCATCAATTTATCCATAAAGGTGAAAGTGCCACAATAATAAGCCTTTTGGTTATCAAAATGGTGTCGCCAGTGGTAGGTACGATTAACGCGCCATTGAGCGGGAAAACTCTCAAATTGCCCCGGACGATGGGTTAAATCGGTTAATTCCTCCAGATTGGCGATCCCTAAACCTCGACCGATCGCCGTACTGAGAAAAGCCAAAGTATAAAGGGAACCTAACCAACCCAACCAAGGGCGATCGAACCCCCAAGAGTAGGCCAATAGTACCGGTAAAACACTGGCAGCCAACATGACCAAGGCTTCCGGTACATCATTGTACCAGTGCGCCCGACGATAAATTTCCTTGCTCATTACCGACAGATCGGGACGAAAAACCCGATGATGCCAGACGTGCAGACGATAAAGGGGCTGCCAATGGTGGGCTAGAGCATGATAGCTATCACGCACGATCTCCACCCAAATAATTGAGCCACAAATCAGTCCGACACAGAGGAGCAGGTTTGACATAAGGGATAAATGTTAAATTTTTCTCAACGAATGTAAACAAAGCAATCTTAGCCGAAAAAGCGCATTTATAGGGAAAAAAAAGCCAATAGCTTGAAAAACTAGGGTTTATTTCCCGAAAAAACTTAAGATTCTGTTAAAAATTTTAACAATTTTCGGTAAGATAAAGCAAGAAATAAGCTTCTACTGGAACAGTTACTTAACCTGAGTCGATTATGGCAGAAAATTATTGGTCGCGAGAGGATGATAACGAAGAATTAGACCCGATTGGTTCCCTCCTATCTGACTGGTCCGATCCCGAAGACGAGGAGGACGAATTTAGGAGCGAAATTTTTCAAGGCCGATCGGGACGCAGACAGAAAGCGGCTTTTAGCCTCATGGCGATCTGGACAATAATTATCGGACTTCATTGGCTTAGTTGGGGTTATTGGGCAATTATCGCCTTAACTATGGTACTATCGGGGCAAGCTTTGCGGCTGCTGTTCACCAAACCAGAAACGCCGCCAATTCCCTTACTGGATAAGGATTTAGCCTCTGTCCCCGGGGTTTCTCTCTTAGTAGCGGCCAAAAATGAAGAAACCGTAATCACGAAACTGGTTAATTATCTCTGTCATCTAGACTATCCCCAAGATAAGTTAGAAGTTTGGATCGTCGATGACTATAGTACCGATAACACGGGGGCGATTCTCGATCGCCTTGCTTTAGAATATCCCCAATTAAAAATTCTTCATCGTCCTGCTAATGCCGGAGGTGGCAAATCCGGCGCCTTGAATCAGGTTTTATCCCTAACTAACGGGGAAATTATCGGCGTATTCGATGCGGATGCGGGATTATCCTCCGATTTACTGCGTCATGTGGTGCCGATGTTCGACGAGCGAGAAGTGGGTGCGGTACAGGTGCGAAAAGCGATCGCCAATGCCGACGAAAACTTCTGGACAAAAGGACAAGCGGTAGAAATGATTTTTGATAGCTGTTTCCAACAGCAACGGATCGCGGTGGGAGGGATCGGAGAATTGCGCGGAAATGGTCAATTTGTCCGACGTAGTGCCTTAAATCGTTGCGGGGGTTGGAATGAACAAACGATCACCGACGATCTTGATTTAACTATTCGTCTCCATATCGATAATTGGAAAATTAATGTCTTAAATTTTCCCGCAGTAGCGGAAGAAGGGGTGAAAACCGCGATCGCTTTATGGCATCAGCGCAATCGCTGGGCCGAAGGTGGTTTTCAGCGTTATCTCGACTATTGGAAAGCGATTTTAAAGTCTCCCATGCCTTGGCCGAAAAAGTTTGATTTAATTGCTTTTTTGATTGTTCAATATATCTTACCTGCGGCCGCTATTCCCGATCTTTTAATCACTATTACCCAGCATCAAGCTCCGATTTTAACGCCTTTAACTGGTTTGGCTCTTTCCCTTTCTCTCTGGGGTATGGTGACAGGATTAATCCGGGTTAATACGGGTAAAAAATTCACTTTCGCTCTCGGTTTAAATATCCTTGCTCAAACCATTCGCGGCATGATTTATATGATGCACTGGTTTATTATTATTCCCAGTGTCAGCCTACGGATGGCTTTGCGTCCTAAACGTTTAAAATGGGTGAAAACCGTTCATCTGGGGGAACATCTCAGCGCCGAGGTTTAATTTTTGAGGATAGACTCCAAAAATTTTGGCTTTATCAGACCTGAAATCCCATGTCAGCCAAGGTTACAGCCTTTGGAAACCCCTTTCGGAAAAATTTCCAATTTCCTTAATCATGCTTGCTGCCAATAATGTGTTAATTTGGATACAGAATTGAATTCCGTGACAGCACTGGGGTAGCGAAAAGCGCTCGCTCCAGTTTTTTTTATCTAAATCGGGGTTGGGGGTTAGGGGGAGTAGGGAGAAAAAAGCTGATGGCTCTCTTGGGTTTGCTGGGGAAAATGTATTCTAAGATACAGTCCTGCGGGGGAGCGAATGGAACGAACCACAAAGACACAAAGGACACGAAGATTGATCGCTACCATATAAGTTAAATTTATCACACAAATAATAAGAGAGCCAGCTGACGGCTTACCATCTCAATCATCAAGATAGCTGCTCAATTGAAAATAGGGCAATTATTGGAGCCATGAGGTACAATAGAAGGCAAATAGACAAATAATTGAGAGTCAGAGCAGACATGAGACCCTATTCAGTAGATTTTCGCCAAAAAATTATCGATGTCTGGGAAAAAGAAAAAATTTCTATTCGAGAACTAGCCAAAAGATTTAATGTGGCCAAAAGCTTTATTCAAAAGTTATTGAAACAATATCAAGAAACTGGAGATATCCGTCCCCGTCCCCAGGGAGGGAGTCCCCCAAGCAAGTTAAATAGTGAGCAATTAGTAATTCTTGTCGAAATCATCGAAGCTAACAGGGATGCAACCCTGCAAGAATTATCTAACTTACTCTATGAAAAGACAGAGATTAAAGTCAGTAGAGCCACCCTAGGGCGAATTACGAAAAAACTGAATCAAAGTTTTCCCAAAAAATTCCACAGGAGTCCGAGAAAGTTGGCGAAAAAGTAACATGGTTTCCCATTTGCTTGTCGATGAAGTATTGGTTAAGTAACTGGTTATAATTAAATTAAAAATGGATTTTAGGTTCGATCCCCCCTGCCCCCGTTGATAAGGGGGGTGCCGATAGGCGGGGGGATCTGACAACTTTTAACGCCTACCTACTTAGTTTTGACGTTAGCGCTCGCCTTTTTAACCTTCAGTCTTGAGAAAACGGGTTTCTCCGAGAAACCCGTTTTCTGATGGCTTGAGGTTTAACCGCACCGAATTTAATTTGATTTTCTCTGATTCATGAATAAACCTGATGAAAAAAAAAAAAAAAATAAGCATACTTTATATTCTATTGACAGTAGAAAAAAACGCTCTCAAAATGGTGGAGACGATTAATTGATGGTTTAATAGTTTTTTTTAGCCTAACCTCGACTGGCTACGTTTGCGGAAAACAGGCTGACTCGGCTGAATAAATAATAGCCAAGCAAATTGTGGGCATTGCCCACCCTACACAAGCCGAAATTTTAGTCAAATTCCCCCGATTGAGGTACTTAGTGATGAGGTTTTAGGGACGGCGAATGGTGCTTATGCCAGTAGTACGAATAAGATTTATCTATCAGCATCTTTTTTAAATACGGCTTCGTCAGCAGTGATAGTTAATGTAATCTTAGAAGAAATTGGGCATTATGTGGATGCTCAAATTAATCCGGTGGATAGCGCGGGAGATGAGGGGGCAATTTTTGCGGAGTTGGTGCAGGGAAATAGTCTGGATGTGGCAACCTTAGACGCTTTACGAGCCGAGAATGACCAGACAACAATTATAGTAAATGGGGAAATTATTCAAGTAGAACAGGCGAATTTAACGGGTACTAATGGTAATGATAATATTACGGGAACTTCTGACAGTGATAATATTTCTGGGTTAGATGGCAATGATACTTTAAGTGGTTTGGGGGGATGGGACAGTATTTATGGAGGTAATGGTAATGACTCTCTTGACGGTGGGGATGGAGATGATTACTTTACCAATGATGCGGGTAATGACACGATAAATGGTGGTAGTGGTAATGATCGCTATGATGCTAACTACAGTAGTGCTAGTAGCGGTTTAACCATGACCTACAATACTGCTACCGGGAGTGGGACGATTACTGTTGGTACAGAAACTGATACCTTTACTTCGATTGAGAGTTTTAACGGGTTTAAGGGAACTGAGTATAATGATGTCATTTTTGGCGGTACAGGAGGTGAATCTTATTATTATTATGGTGGACTCAAAGGTGGAAGTGGTAACGATACTATTTCAGGTAATGCTGGTTATGACGACATTTATGGAGAGGATGGAAATGATGTCCTCAATGGTGGTGCTGATAATGATCAACTTTATGGTGGTAGTGGGAATGATCTCCTCAATGGTGATGCAGGAGATGATTACTTTACCAATGAGGACGGTGAGGACGGTAATGACACGATAAATGGTGGTAGTGGGATTGATCGCTATGAGGCTGACTACAGCTATGCTAGTAGCGGTTTAACCATGACCTACAATACCGCTACCGGGAGTGGGACGATTACTGTTGGTACAGAAACTGATACCTTTACTTCGATTGAGAATTTTAACGGGTTTAAGGGAACTGAGTATAATGATGTCATTTTTGGCGGTACAGCTGTTGAGGCACTCAAAGGTGGAGGTGGTAACGATACTATTTCAGGTAATGCTGGTGATGACGGAATTTATGGAGAGGATGGGAATGATGTCCTCAATGGGGGTGTAGGTAATGATCAGCTTTATGGTGGTAATGGTAATGATCTCCTCAATGGTGATTCAGGAGATGATTACTTTACCGGCGATGAAGGCAATAATGACACGATCAATGGTGGTGCTGGTAGTGATATATATGAGGCTGACTACAGCTATGGTAGTAGTGGTTTAACCATGACCTACGACACCGCTGGGAGTGGAACGATTACTGTCGGTACAGAAACTGATACCTTTACTTCGATTGAGAGTTTTAACGGGTTTAAGGGAACTGATTATAATGATGTCATTTTTGGCGGTACAGCAGTAGGTTACGGTTACTATGAATATTTGTATGGTAGAGAGGGTAACGATACCATTTCAGGTAATGCTGGTGGTGACATCATTTTTGGAGAGAATGGGAATGATGTCCTCAATGGGGGTGCTGATAATGATCAGCTTTATGGTGGTAATGGGAATGACACCCTACAAGGAACAGATGGCGGTACAGGAGAATATGATTATTTAGTAGGAGGAACAGGAAGCGATCGCTTTATTCTTGCAGATACGACAAAGACCTTCTATGATGACGGTTTGACAGCTACTGAAGGTACTAGCGACTACGCGTCAATTGCCGACTTTAGCACCACTGATGACACAATTCAACTACGGGGTGCAAGTAGTGACTATCTCTTAACAGTTTCTGGTTCCACTACTAATCTCTACATCAACAAACCAGGAAACGAAGCAGATGAACTGATTGCTTATATCAGTAATCAAACAGCATTAAGTCTAACTGCTAGTTATTTTAGCTATGTTTCTAGTCCTACTCTTCCCAGTATTACTCTTGCAGTTTCTCCTAGTAGTGTGACAGAAGATGGGACAACAAATCTGGTTTATACCTTCACTCGTAGCGGAGTAACCACTAATTCTTTAACTGTCAACTATACAGTTGGGGGGACAGCAACCAATGGAACCGATTACACTTCTATTCCCACCAGTGTCACCTTTGCTGCTGGTTCATCCACTGCTACCGTAACCGTTGACCCCACTGCTGACACAACTGTTGAAAATGATGAAACCGTCATTTTAACCCTCGCGACCGGGACTGATTATACAATAGGTACGACCACCGCAGTTACCGGGACGATTACGAATGATGATAGCAATGTCACCCTTCCTAGTATTACCCTTGCTGTCTCCCCTGGAAGTGTTACCGAAGACGGGACAAGTAATCTCATCTACACCTTTACCCGTAGCGGTTCCACAACCAATTCTTTAATAGTCAATTACAGTATTGGAGGGACAGCAACCAATGGAAGCGATTACGCTTCTATTCCCACAGGTGTCATCTTTGCGGCTAATTCTGCGACTGTTACCGTAATCGTTGACCCCACTGCGGATACTACAGTTGAAGATGATGAAACCGTCATTTTAACCCTCGCTTCTGGGACTGGTTATACAATAGGTACGACCACCGCAGTTACCGGGACGATTACGAATGATGATAGCAATGTCACCCCAATCGAAGCTTTTGGTAACACCAAATTAGTCCAAGACACAACTAACAAACTTTACGCACAAATTGGCGATAACAATCCCATCGCCATCAAAATTGGTGCCACTCAGATTACCACAAATAGCTATTCAGGTTGGCAAACTCTAGCAGCAGAAACCGTCAACGGAGTCAATCAA
>NZ_JAJTDH010000055.1:0-19538 GCF_021300285.1 Microcystis sp. 49638_E5
AGCGGCACTAACGGCACTTTCGCGATTACCGACGATAACCCGATTCATGACGGGATCAAGTTTTACCACATAGAGAGGTTCGGCGGCGGCGATGCCGATGCCTTTGCGTTGTCCGATCGTATAATGATGGATACCGCTATGTTTACCCAAAACTTTGCCATCGAGATCGACGATATCGCCCTCACTAACGGCGATATACTTATCCAAGAACGATCGCATAGTTCCGTGAGCTTCAATCAAGCATAAATCCTGACTATCGGGTTTATCTGCTGTTTTTAAACCGAATTCCTGGGCAATCCTGCGGGTTTCTGCCTTGGTTTGTTCTCCCAAGGGAAATAAAGTCCCACGCAGTACATCTTGAGTTAGATCATAGAGAAAATAGGATTGATCTTTATTTTTATCGACGGCGCGCAGCAGTTGATAACGGTTGTTTTCAGGAGAAAAACGAATTCTAGCGTAGTGACCAGTGGCAATAGTGTCCGTTTGCAAGGTTTCCCTGGCATAATGCAGCATCGGGCTAAATTTTACCGCTTTATTGCACTGAGAACAGGGCAGCGGTGTGATTCCCGCTTCGTAACCGGAAACTAGATAATCAATAATTTCTTTTTGGAAAAGCTCGCGACTATCGACGATATGATGGGGAACCCCCAACTGCTCACAAATAAAGGCCGCATCCACCATTCCCTCGGAGCAGCATTGACCTTTACCCTTCATTAACCACAGGGTCAAGCCAATAACATCATAACCTTGAGCGTGTAAGGCGGCAGCGGCGACAGAGCTATCTACTCCCCCCGATAGACCGACAACAACTTTTCCCATAAATCTTGTAATGATTTTTAACCAATATACTTTCTAGACTAGCATCTCCTACTTTAAAATTTGGACATGGTGTACCCAAATTTCGTGTGAGGACAAACCAGCATGATGAGAACAAACCTACTGTTTTTCTCGGCTTTATTTTGGTTAAAAGTCGGGATAATCGCTCAAGCAACGCTGCTGCTAAAAGCAAACTTATCTTTTGCCCAGAATCTTTATCCCGGTCGTCGTTTGCCCCCACCGCCGGCGGTGAGACAACCAACTAAACGTTCAGACAGTCCCAGTGCTGTTAATTGTTCCCAATGTTCACCCTTAAATTTACCCCCAGTTAATTCTCCTTCAGTTCGTCCTCTGGTGGCGGACCCAGTTTCCGGTAATCAACCCCTGAGAGAATACGTTTTTCAAGCTCCCGCTACCGTGCGTCCTGCCGATGCTACGGTGGTTAATAATCATAATCGTCAAACTGTCAATCCACCAGCACCCAGACCTCAAAATCGCGCCAATAAACCCCCCGCACCACAGCAGCGGGTTATTGCCGCTAATCAACTCTTTCGCGTGGAAGTTAGTAGTAATAGTGCGGAAGCGTTGGCAAAAATTCAAGAAATTGAACCCCTCGCATTTATCCGCGCGGGAGAAAATGTTATTCAAGTGGGGTTATTTCAGCAACAATACCAAGCTAAACAACGGGTACAAGATTTAACTAAACAGGGTTTTAGCGCTCAGATTATTACCCTCAATAATTAGGGTATGCTGAAAAAGTCTGTTGGTGGGGTGTAGGGTGTGGGGTGTAGGGTGTGGGGTTTTATTCCCCCCCGTTCACTCCAATGGCTGACACTTTTTGATATCAAAAAAGTCTAAAATTTTTATCCAACAAGGTTTTTAGATTTATTCAGCAAACCCTAATTAGGGTTTGCGGCAAAAAGTCTGTTGGTGGGGTTAGCAGTCGGTCGTCAGGCTCCTTACCCCACAGTTAACTTTACTTTTGTCCAACTACTTACCTAGCACATAGAGTTAATTTTGTCAAGCAAAATTCTGACCGCATCGATGATCACATCCGGTTGATCCATCCAGATAAAATGGCCACTTTTATCCGCTTGTATTTCCATAAAATCTCTGGATAACTTGCCTAATTCTAGGTGCATCTCCTCCCGGAGTTGGTTGGCACTTTTGAGGGGAATAAAGCGAGTCCAAAGGGAAGGTTTAAAAAAAGAATTAGCTTTAATACTAACTATCGGTAAATTACCGAAATTGTTAGCCTTACTCACCTGACGAGCGCTTTGGTCGAGATTAAGCATTTCTCTACTCATCGTCATCCAGTGTTTAGCGCGACAGAAAGAACGCTTAACTCGATCACAAGAATCTGGGGAAAAGCGACGCAATTCTGGTTTTAATAATTCAAAAACTCCCAGAACTCTCATAACTCTTATAATGCCTAAAATTGAGCCGATAATCGACATACAAAATCCAGAGATGAAAAATAATTTTAATGCCTTTAATGCTGGCGACATTTTCAGCATTCCTTTGTCGTGTAAACCATCGGTGAGTACCAAACCTACTACTTTTTCTGGGAACAGATGAGCATACAGTCGAACATTATAACTGCCAAAAGAATCACCAACTAAAATATAAGGTGGTTCTATTTTTGCTTGGGTGAGTAATTGATCTAATTCCTGAACAATTTGGTAGCTAGTTCGCGGATATGGACTAGGATCGCTCCAACCATAACCGGCTCGATCATAAATACAAACCCTAGCTAATTGTGACAATTCTTCTATCAAAAAATATCCCTCAATTCCCCCTAAACTATGGTCAATAATAATAGTGGGACTAGCCTCTCCCGCTAGACAAAAATGTAGGCGATATTGACCCAGATTAATCAAATGACCCGGCGGTGCTTTTTGTTCTTCTAACCAAACAGATATCGCCTGATAAACTGTCGTCGCTACTAGGAGAATTACTCGAATTGATAAATACATAACTACACCTCTTGTAAAAATAAAAAAATTCTCTTGGTTGCTGGAGAATTAACCATGAATAATCATCAATTAAATGGTGGGCTCTTCTAGGTTCTGTGTGATAAGTTTAATTGACATAGGATCGATCGATCTTTGTGTCCTTTGTGTCTTTGTGGTTCGTTCCACCCCCTCGCTAGGAGAAATGTATTTTAGAATACATTTTACCCACCAAACCTGGGAGAGCCAATGGTGAGCAGCAGCAGTGATTAAAAGAGAGCGCCAGCATTGCAACCAAAATATAATACAAATGAACGCTTTACCCGATGATTTTGAGCCAAGTATTTCTAGTCAATTAAGCATAAATACTTAAAATACCCTCAAATGCGAGCTGCTACGCAGTGCCTTCGGCATCGCATTAACCTAAGAAAAAGCGCTTAATAAGTTGTTAAATTTCGGGAACAACATTAGCAGTATGCTGAAAATTGGCTAAAACTATTAAGATCATAGACCGAGTTTAATCTTATGCTAGAGAAAATACTATACGCTGATTCCGGCACAGGTCAAACCCAAGAAATGCTACAAGCATTAATGGATCTCCCGGCTATCCGGAAAGCGTCGATTACCATTCTCCGGGTTGTTCCCCCTCAGATTACCACCGAAGCTCTGGCCAGTAAATGGGAAGAAGGGACCCAAATGCTGACTAAAATCCTGCAAGAAGTCAAAATTGAACCGAGCAAAGTTTCCACGATTCTGCGTCAAGGAGATCCCAAAGATACCGTCTGTCAAGTTGCCGACGAAATCGGTGCAGACTTGATCCTGATGGGTTCCCGAGGACTGAAGCGACTGGAGGCAATTCTAGAAAATTCCGTCAGTCAATACGTCTTTCAACTGACTAATCACCCGATGTTATTGGTAAAAGACGATATTTACGTCAAAAAAATCAAAAAGGTGATGGTAGCTCTCGATAAGTCTAGCTCGGCTGATTTAGCTCTCGATCTGGCTATTTATCTCCTGCGGGATTATCCTTCAGCAGAGTTAATTCTCGCCCGCGTCAACCCCGACTTAAAACCGGAATTTGCCCCCACTTCCCCCAAAGAAATGGAAGAAAACCCGATTATAGGGCCGGCAGTGGCAAAAGCGAAACGGATGAATATACCCTATCGCTGTGTGGTGACGGGGGGTAAACCGGGGGAACAACTCTGCAAACTCGTCGATGATTATAATGTCGATCTCTTACTGTTGGGTTCGCCCGATCGCCGTCCTTCCGTGGCTAAGAGTTTACCAGATCTCGATCGCCTTCTCGGTACTTCCCTCTCGGATTATGTGCGGGTTAATGTCAATTGTCCCGTCCTTTTAGCCAGAAAAGAAGGGATTTAGCCCCTATTGGGTGTAGGCAGGTAAGTCTTGACTCATTTGGTTTAAGTTGCTGGCAATGGCTTTCATCGTCATAAAAGCCGAGCTAAAGGCGATTAGCTCATTTAAGGGATAACTTCGACTCTCAACCCGCAAGCTCAGTAATTGCTTCTCAAGAGATTCAATTTCTTGGATGAGCAATCCTAACTTTGGTGGGTTGAGAATGACCTGGGCAGCGATCGCGGTCTGTTGTGCGATCGCTAAAATCATCAGCCATTTTTACTTTTTTGGTGAGGACGGTGGGCAGGCGTTTGTGACCTTTTGCCCGTAAATATGCACCGATATTTTCCAGTTCAATTTTAAGAACTTCCCGATAAAGGAAAAGGATGGCGTTGAGGGCTTGGTTTTGGGTGGCGGCGGCAACGTTTTTGTCAACGGCAAGATGGGTCAAAAAGGACTTGATCTCTTCTTCCCCCATTTCACGAGGATGTTTTTTCTGATGGAAGAGCAGATAACGCTTAATCCAGTCCAGATATGTTTGTTCGGTGCGGTAGGAGTAACGCGGTAGGGCGGCTCTCGTCTCTCGCACTACGTCTAGGAGTTTTCGGGGTGGGGGAGGGTTCATCACAGAGTAAGCTAATCGGCATAACACGCTTATCGTAATATTATACGGAAAACTTCTCACGATCACTCTATTTAAGCGTAATATACAGAAAGATTCTTAAAAAAATGTGTATTTGGCGTGATATACGGAAAATTTCCGCATAATATATAGTTATACAGCTTCGATTGTTTTGATTCTTTTTTGACTCTTTGTATTTTATATGTTCAATCCAACACCCTATATTCAAGGTGGTAACCTTGTGTATACGATAGTTAAAAATTCTGAGAATGTTGTCTCGTTGAGCAATCCCCCATTTACCAATGCTTTACCACAGGGGGCAATTATGGAAGAAATGGAAGGGTGGAAGAAAACTGAGTTGCACTTGATACCTGATGGAGAAACTCACTCTTGCAGCCTAACAAGTATATCTAAGGCGCAGCAGCTCATGAACCGGGATGCTAATTTACTTCTAAGTATAGATATATACATTGCATGGATGTTTGGAGGGCAAAAGAACGGAGAAGGCAGCTACATTACTAACGCAACATCGTATTGCAGAGTGCGGAAATGTGATCCTGGTTTAAGCTTTAATCTATCGGCTAGTTTTGGTACTCCGTATAATGGCGCGCCTGCAGGATGTCAGCCTATTGCTCATATCCCATTTGTGATAACAGGAAAGTATGTATATAGGCAACACCTAGGTATTAAGAACTTTGATGGAGAGATTGAGTGGAGAGGTTACATAAGCGGAGCAGCTGATCGAGATAATAAATACAGAGGTGCGTTCTCGTGGGAGAGGACTGTGACCTGAATCCGCTATGCCCGGTGAAGATGGTATAAAAGATGATGGCAAGGGGGCAAAGTGCGATCGCCGATCTTGTAGGGTGCGTTAACGAAGTGAACGCACCTTATCTAATGTTCAAAATCCGTGCGTTACGCTAACGCTAACACAGGCTACATCATATCGATCGCCAAGATTAAGTGCGATCACCGATCTTGTAGGGTGCGTTAATGAAATGTAACGCACCTTATCTAACCCCAGTTCGGGTTAAGCAGCGGGGGGTAAAGCCCATTCCATCTTCAAGGAGGGTTTTTTCGGCTGGTGACAGTAAGCAATCAAACCACCCTTATTAGAAGCGGATAATTTCGATCGTGCATCGCGATCGTTGAAAACAGACATCAAATTCTCGAAAAAAGTTCGTTTGCCCAAGAATTAAGGGTATCTGAGAGGTTTTTGCCCAAGCAAAGGCTAGACGAACAGGTTCCAAATTCCCAATTTGAACATACACAAATAACCCTCGTGCTTCAACCCTTGCAAGATTTCCGGCCAATGGCAAGCGGACAGTTTGTTCCTCCCAAATTGCACCCAATTGCGGCCCGATGTCGTAAGGTAATAGATTGACCGTAGATCCGGTATCCAGCAGGGCATTCGCAGAAACAGAAAGGCCTGCATGACTCAGAGTGATGGGAATCGTGGGTAATGCTTCATCGTCGGAAAGGGGAAATTCGACTGTACTAGGCATGGGTAGATGCCTCTCGGTCATCCTGAATCATATGCATCAGAATATTGGCGGCTTCCGTGGCATCGTAGGGCGACCAAATCGGATACTCTGATGCGGAAAAGATAACCTGTAGTTCAGCATCCGGGATTTGTGCAGCTAGGAGTTTGAAGAGTGATAATTTGTCTGTCTGGCTCAGATTGTTGACCAGAAGAATTAACTCAGTGAGTGACATGGCTTAAACTTCTAGATATGCGAGAATAAATTGATCATAAGCGATCTGTGAGGTACGGTCTAACAATCCCGTTGCACACCGACCGTATCAGGTTGGTCGGTGCTGAGTAACAAGAACCACATCATGTGTTGCTACAATTTGATCCCACATCCATAATTCTATCAAGCTAAAATGGAGTGCTATCTAGAAGGAACTTATGATGAAATACAAAATTGTCCTTTATCGTTCTGAAGAAGGAATTACTGTTGGCGTTCCTGCGCTCCCCGGTTGTTGGTCCGAGGGAGATACTGAGGAAGAGGCATTAACCAATATCCAAGATGCAATTCGTGAGTATCTTGCAGCCTTAGAAGAACGCTTGCAAGATGGGGAAATTCGTGAAATTGAAATGCAGGTGTAACTATGCCTAGAATTCCTGGCGTAAATCACCTAGATGCAGTGCGAGCCTTGGAGAAGGTAGGCTTTCGGATCATTCGCCAAGGCAAACATATCATCTTGAGTGATGGGGTGCGTCAAGTTGCTCTTCCAAGGCACAATCCAATTAAGGCATTTACAATGGGTGGAATTGTTCAAGATGCTGGTTTGACAGTCGCAGAATTTCGTAAACTATTATGAGTGCGATGCCAAAGGCACTGCGTAGCAGATCGCCTCGCCCGTAGGTTGGATTGACGCAAGGAAACCCAACATCAATCAACTCATAACAGAGTGCGATGCCGAAGGCACTGCGTAGCAGCACGCCGATCTTGTAGGGTGTGTTAATGAAGTGAACGCACCTTATCTAATGTTCAAAATCCGTGGGTTACGCTAACGCTAACACAGGCTACATCATATCGATCGCCAAGATTAAGTGATTGCCAAACACACCCTATCAATTCAAAAGAGCGAGATCGTTGAGGTTAAAATGGAGAAGGCAGTCAATGGGGCAAGGCTATGACAGTTCGGCAAAGGCGTTACAGCAAAGAGGAGATGGCTCGTCGGGGGAAAGAACTCTACGAGTCTGGCATTCGGCAGCAAGTCGAAGCGGGTAATGAGGGTAAAATTATCGCGATCGACATCGAAACCGGAGATTTTGAGGTTGATGAAACGGTCGTAGCTGCAACCAATCGGCTATTTGAGCGTAACCCTGATGCCCAGCCTTTTGGAATTCGGATTGGACACCCTGCCGTGTATCACTTTGGTTCGCGGAGCTTAAAGAAGAATTCATGATACACGAAGTCTTGTTTGATTTTTACACTGCAACAGTCATTTGGGATGGGCAATATCGCGAGGTTGATATCGCAGCATCAGAGACAGAGCCGTTGCTCGGAATGGCGATGCTCTACGGTTATCGATTGCAGGTGGATAATGTTGAGGGCGGCATCGTTGAGATCAAAGCATTGTGATCCCATTAAGAAGTGCGATCAGAGGATATTACTTTAGATTAGGAAAATCCCCTGAAAAAATCGCTCAAGCTATTTTTGAGATATGATAACTAGGCTACCTCGAAAGATTTACCGAAGGCTCAAACCTTTAAAATTTCCTGTAAGAAACCTAATAAAGTATTACTCTTGATGTGACCTAAAACAACCTAATTAGGGATCAAGTGTTTGAGTCCAACACTCCGACTAGAGAGATAATCTATCGAACGGGCTTACACCATTCCAGCTTTTAACCTACATAAGGCATATGGTTTTATTGTAACCGTTCAGGGGGGGGATGTCAAGCCGCCAGTGGCATTGACTCTGTGGAAGGACTCTCCTGGGGCAGCAGAGAAGGAGAAGAACTGCCTTTCCTAGAGGCATGGATACTACTCTCTGACAGTAGCCGCTCTTTTCTACGTCTTTTTAGATTATCAGATTTTGTCCCCCCCTGAACGGTTACTTCAAGGGAGAAAAAGCGATCGGGCTATAATAGAGAAAATTTTATTTTAACTTGAGAAAATTCATTATGACAGCCACTATTGAAGACATTCGGGCAATACTAAAGGAATTGGCCCAATCCCAACAAGAGTTATCCCAATCCCAACAAGAGTTATCCCAATCCCAACAAGAGTTATCCCAAGCTCAAAAAGAAACGGATAAACAAATCAAGGAAACAGATAAGCAAATTAACAGAGTTAGTAAGCAGATTGGGGAGTTGGGCAATCGTTTAGGAGAGTTTGTCGAGTGGCAAGTGCGTCCTGCGGTGGTGCGTCTGTTTCAGGAGCGGGGCATTGATGTGCATGAGTTTCACCCCGGTATTTCGGTAAAACGGGATAATGAGGGTTTAGAGATTGATCTATTGGTAGTGAATGATACGGATGCCATTTTAGTGGAGGTCAAAAGTAAGTTAACTCAAAGGGATGTGGATGAGCATTTACAACGTTTGGCGAAGTTTAAGCGGTTAATGCCTCGTTTTCGAGATGTAAAGGCTTTGGGAGCAGTGGCAGCGATGATTGTTCCCAATGAGGTGGCGAGTTACGCTTGTCGTCAGGGTTTGTTTGTGTTGGTGCAGTCAGGGGAAAATGTAATAATTTTAAATGATGCGGAGTTTACGCCCCGGGTTTGGTAGGTTTAGCTTTCGTTCCACCCCCTCGCTAGGAGAAATATATCTTAGAATACATTTTACCCACCAAATCCAAGAGAGCCATGAGAGTGAAGAGATTGAAAATTTAGAGATTTTATTTTTCTCCAAACGTTTAGAGTCTCAAACCCAATTTGAATTACTATTAGAGGAAAATTTAAAAATGACTGAGCCATTAACAGCAGGTTTACTTATCACCTTAGCAGTACAAGAGTTTGTG
This sequence comes from Microcystis sp. 49638_E5, assembly GCF_021300285.1. Classification (NCBI taxonomy): domain Bacteria; kingdom Bacillati; phylum Cyanobacteriota; class Cyanophyceae; order Chroococcales; family Microcystaceae; genus Microcystis; species Microcystis sp. 49638_E5. The sequence continues at coordinate 9,221 of NZ_JAJTDH010000055.1, forward strand.
AAGTCTGGGACGGGGGATTTAGCGAAACGGTTTACGGCTGAAGCTTTGGCTAAGATTCCCATTTTATGGGAAAAAATCAAAACTCGCTTAACAGGAAAATCTCCTAAAGTTGATGAAGCATTGGCTAAGGTTGAGAGGGGTGATAGTACAGCCGTTGAAACCTTGACTAAAAATTTGGATGTGATTTTGGATGAAGATCCTGCTTTTGCGAAAGAGTTAAAAGTTTTAGCGCAGACAATCCAAGCGGGTAAAATTCAGGATAACAGTAGTATGATTCAAAATAATTCTGATAATGCTAAAGGTTGGCAGACAAAAGTTGAGGGGGGAACTGCCTATATTGGAGAGATTCACATTAACCAAGGTCAACAACCTAAAACTTAAATCGAGGCTTATTGTCAATGACTGACCTAATTTCTGAACTTTGCCAATTGACGGCGGAAATCCTGCAAGATAATCCCCAAGCGGATCTCGCTCGATTGGTGGCGTTGGTCAAAACCAACATTGATGCTAATTCACAATTAACTGAGGCAATTCAAGATGATCGTCGGTTAGTTCAGATTAACAAAGGAGATGCAAAGGGGTTTCAAACTTTGGTGACGGGTGGAATTGCCAATATTGGGATTCACTTAAATGATGTTAATCGGGAGACTTTGCAAGAGGTTTTGCGAGAAGCTTTAGAGGATTTATTGAAGTCATTGCAACCTGTAGGTATTCCTGAGAATATTCCCCGTAGTGGTGTGACTAAGTTTGTCGGTCGGGAAGATGAACTTCTTACCCTACATAACCAGTTACAGCAAAATAAGGTGGTGGCGATTTCTGCGATCGCAGGGATGGGAGGTGTCGGGAAGACAGAACTGGCGATTCAGTATGCTGATTTGCATCAAGAAGATTATCAGGGTGGCTTATGTTGGTTATTTGCTAGAGATGTCAATATTGGTATTCAAATTGTTAGTTTTGCTAAGGCAAAAATCGAGCTTAAAATTCCTGATTGGATAGATAAAATTGAGGATCAGGTTTCTTTTTGCTGGCGTAATTGGCGATCAGGGAATGTGTTGATTATTTTGGATGATGTGGTCAATTATCCTATGATTGAACCCTACCTACCGCCGAAAGATTCTCGTTTTAAGGTCTTGATGACTACGCGGTTAAAGTTTGGTTCTCCGATTCAAACAATCCCTTTAGAAGTTTTGAGTTTGGAAAATGCGTTAGAGTTATTAGAATTTATTATTGGCAAGGAACGCATCATTAAAGAGCCAGAAATCGCGGAAACGCTTTGTCGCTGGTTAGAGTTTTTGCCATTAGGATTAGAGTTAGTGGGGCGTTATTTGAATGAGGTTCCAGACTTATCTTTATCTACTTTATTGTTCCGTTTACAGGAAAAAGCGAAAAAACGTCAAGCTCTCAAACATAAGGCTCTAGAAATTGAGGAAGAAACTCGAACTTCTACGGCTAAGTTAGGGGTGGAATCTGCTTTTAATTTGAGTTGGGATTTGTTGGATGAGTCGAGTCAACATTTGGGCAAATTATTAAGTTTGTTTGCTAATGCACCGATTCCTTGGGAGTTAGCAGAACGAGTTGAGCAAAAATATTATTTAATGTATCCTGAAAAAGGCGAGTTTGATCTTGATGAATTAGAATTGGCGAGGGCAAAACTGCTCCGTTTTCATCTCTGCCAAAATATTGATCTACAGACTTATCGTTTACATTCTTTAATTCGAGAGTTTTTTAGAGGCAAATTAGAAGGAGAAGAAGATGTCACAAACATTAGTTAAAGTTAAGCAAGAAACTGACGCTGATCAACTGAAACGAGCTTTTGTTAAGGTAACGGCAGAAGTTGCCCAAGAAATTAAACAAGACTTAACATTAGAAGATCTTGCAAGATTTAAACCGTTAATTGAACACCTCAAAATTACAACAGAGGATTTAAATCAATGGCTAGAAGATGAAGATTTATTTTGGCCTTTTAATGGTTTAAGTAAATTTTATAGAGAACAAGGACTCTATAAAGAGGCAATTCCCTATCTTGAACAGTGTTTAACTATCACTGAACAGCGTTTAGGCAATGAACATCCCACCGTTACCAGTGCTCTTAATAATTTGGGTTCCCTTTATGAATCTCAAGGGAAATATTCAGAAGCGGAACCTCTTTTGGTGCGATCGCTTTCGATTAGGGAGAAGCAACTGGGAACTGACCATCTTGATGTTGCTAACACTCTCAACAGTCTGGCATTAGTTTACGAATCTCAAGGTAAATACAGCGAAGCCGAACCCCTTTATTTGCGCGCACTCTCGATTCAAGAGAAGCAACTGGGAACTGACGATCCTTACGTTGCTGAAACTCTCAATAACTTGGCAGCACTTTATTATTTCCAAGGTAAATACAACGAAGCCGAACCCTTTTATTTACGCGCGATCTCGATTCAGGAGAAGCAACTGGAAGCTGATCATCCCAGACTTGCCATCAGTCTCAATGGTCTAGCAAGCCTTTATAAATCCCAAGGTAAGTACAACGAGGCTGAACCTCTCTTGGTGCGATCGCTTTCGATTAGGGAGAAGCAACTGGGAGTTGACCATCCTTACGTTGCCAATGCTCTTAATAATCTCGGATCACTTTACAAATCCCAAGAGAAATACAGTGAGGCCGAACCCCTCTTACAACAATCGCTCTCGCTCTTAGAACAGAAATTAGGAGCCGATCATCCTAATGTTGCCACTATTCTCAGCAATTTAGCGGGACTTTATGAATTACAAGGGAAATACAACGAAGCCGAACCTCTACTTTTGAGATGCCTTGAAATTGATAAAAAAGCTTTAGGGGAAGAGCATCCTTATTTTGCTTCTAGTCTCAACATTCTGGCATCACTTTATAATTTTCAAGGGAAATACGAAGAAGCCAAACCTCTCTATCTGCGATCTCTTGCTATCTGGGAAAAACAATTAGGAGAAAATCATCCCCACGTTGCCACTAATCTCAACAATCTGGCAGCACTTTATGTATTTCAAGGGAAATATGAAGAAGCGGAGCCTCTCTATCTGCGATCACTGACTATCTGGGAAAAACAATTAGGAGAGAATCATCCTGACGTTGCTCAAAGTCTCAATAATTTAGCAAAACTTTACCAAGCACAAGGACGATACAACGAAGCTGAACCTTTCTACCAAAGAGCCTTAGCGATTTTGATGGCAACAGTAGGCGAAAATCATCCCAATACTCAAAAAGTTCTAGATGGTTTGAAGACACTAAAAGAACAAAGAGCAGCAGATAATGAATAATGAATCTCCTAATTAACTGACAAAAATAAGGTGATAATGATGCAACAGACTTTAGTTAAAGTTAAGCAAGAAACCGAGGCAGACCAACTAAAACGAGCCTTTGTTAAGATAATGATTGAAATTTCTCAAATCATTCCTGAAACACCAACTTTAGAAAATATTGCTATTTTTGAACCTTCTATTGAACACATCAAGGTTGCCACCGATAACTTAATCGAATGGCTGGATGATGAGGATTTAATTTGGCCTTTTGTTGGTTTGGGTCGCTTTTATAAAGGTCAAGGACTCTATCGTGAAGCAAGTCCCTATTTTGAGCAATGTCCTAACCAAATAGAACAACGAATAGGCAATGCACATTCTACCTTAGCCACTGCGCTTAATAATCTGGCAGTACTTTACAGTGACCAAGAGAAATACAAAGAAGCAGAACTCCTTTATCAGCGATCACTAGCTATTAGTGAAAATCAATTAGGATCAGAGCATCCTTCTGTTGCTATTAGCCTCAACAATTTAGCTGAACTTTACTATAGCCAAGAGAAACACGAAGAAGCAGAATCTCTTTATATAAGATCTCTTATAATTTTGGAAAAACAATTAGGAGAAAATCATCCCCACGTTGCCACTAATCTCAACAATCTGGCAGCACTTTATGTATTTCAAGGGAAATACGAAGAAGCGGAACCTCTTTATCAGCGATCTCTATCCATCAAAGAGAATTTATTAGGGATAAATCATCCTGAAATTGCAATAAGCCTCAACAATATCGCTGCATTTTATTATGCCCAAGGGAAATATGAAGAGGCGGAACCTCTCTATCAGCGATCTCTATCTATCAGAGAGAATTTATTAGGAGTAAATCATCCTGACATTGCAATAAGCCTCAACAATCTGGCAGAACTTTATCGTAGTCAAGGAAGATACGAAGAAGCAGAACCTCTTTATCGAAAAGCAATTACTATCACTAATCAAACTTTCGATACAAACCATACCAATACGCAAATAGCTATTACAAATTACTTCTCAATGCTTTCCCAAATTTCTGACAAAAAACTACAGCCAGAATCCTAACACACTACTTTAGCCGAAATAATCCATTATGTTATAATACAAAAACATTACAGAGCCATGCAGTAAATAATGAATATTAAAAGACAACAACGACTCGTAAAAATTTACAAATGATGCGACAACAGCAATCATAGTATTCATTCATTCAATCATTCCAATCATAGTTTAGACTTATAATGTAATAAACCATAACAAAAAGCAGATAATTTAACTATGCAAATTAAAGACATGAACTCCGAAGAATTAAAAGCGTTAATTGAAAACACAATTGACGAAACCTTAGAATCTTACTTTGGTGATCCCGATGAAGGAAAAACCCTTAAAGAAGAAGTGAAACAACGCCTATTAGCAATAAAACAAAGACGCGAAGCAGGAAAGAAAGGAATGACCTCCGCCGAGGTTTATCAACGTTTAGGATTAAAACAAACTCAATTCAAACAACATCATGAATACAACAACTCAAACCATCAAAGTCTATAACGAAATTATTGAACTAATCGCAAGGGGAACCACCCCCCAATCGGTGATTAACTTTCATCTTTCCGATACCGCTCAAAATCGGCTAGAAGACCTAATTTATAACGCTAAAAATAATGAACTTACCCAAGAGGAAAAACAGGAACTCGATGCTTATTTAATGCTAGAACATATTATGACCCTAGCAAAAGCAAAAGCTCACCAATATCTCAATGGAGCTAACTAAAATGGCTCGACCTTACATTAGTTTAGAATTGCGAAAATTAGTTGCTGAACGTGCCGATTTTCTCTGTGAATATTGCTTAATTTCTGCTTCTGATAGGGTATCTGGCTGTCAGGTGGATCATATCATTAGTTTTAAACATGGGGGAGCAACTTCGGCTGATAATTTGTGCTACGCCTGTATTTTTTGCAATTTACAAAAAGGTACAGATTTAGGCTCAATTAATTGGGAAACTGGAGAACTTGTCCGTTTTTTTAACCCGCGTCGAGACTTGTGGAAAGAACATTTTCAACTTAAAGAAGCTTTTATCCAACCCATTACTGATATTGGTAACGTGACAGCTAGAATTTTAGATTTCAATAACAAAGAACGCTTACAAGAGCGACAATTATTAATAGAAATTGCTAAATATCCACCTGTTTCTGCAAAACAAAGACTTCTTTAAATTTATTTCATAACCTCTCTCTCCACAAGCATTAGAATTGAAAAAACGACTCTTAGAAGACAATCATCCTGATGTGACACTTTCCCTCAACAATTTGGTGCATTTGTACTATTTTTAGGCAGGTACACAGAAGCAGAACCCCTCTATTTACAAGCTTTAGCAATTGCCGAGCAAGCTTTAGGGGAGAATCATCCTACTACTGTTAAGATTCGGGAAAACTTAGAGTCGCTCCCGTAGGATGGGTTATTAACCCATCCGATAATACAACAATATAAAATAATACAATCACCTTCAATCAACCAAACAATCATGACTACACTCAAAGATATTGAATCCGCGATTCTCCAGTTGCCTGACGAAGAAATCCATCAATTATCAGCTTGGTTACAAGACTATCTTGATGATAGTTGGGACAAACAGATAAAAAACGATCTCGAATCAGGGAAACTCGATCGACTATTACAAAAAGTCAACAATGATATCAGTAACAATCAAGTTAAGCCTTTAGATGAAATCCTTAACAACTCCTGATTTTTGGCAATGTTATGCCAACTTACCTCCCTACATTAAGCAACAGGCAAAAAAAGCCTATCGTCTCTGGATTAGTAATGTTTTCCATCGATCATTACATTTCAAGAAAGTAGGGAAAAATGTCTGGTCAGTCCGAATAACTGAGAATTATAGAGCTTTAGCATTGAAAAAAGGTGAAGATTATTACTGGTTTTGGATTGGTTCTCATGATGAGTATGAAGAGTTAATTAAATAGAAGGAGAAAATTAACCATGCTAGATCCTAAAGAATTTCGCAATATTATCCACCAAGATTTTACTGAAGTTATAGTCATTTCAATTAAGATTGAGAATATCAATCCCAGAGTTCATAAGGCTTTTGTCGGTTTAGACTGTATCAGACTTATCTGAAATGACTATACCTCACAGGAATTTCTGGCAAATCAAAAAAAATACTGTCCAGAAATTTTTGAAGGCGATAACTATCCCAATATCACTGAAAATCTTAATAATTTAGCAAAACTCTACCAATCTCAAGGAAGGTACGCGGAAGCTGAACCCCCTCTATTTACAAGCTTTAGCAATTGCCGAGCAAGCTTTAGGGGAGAATCATCCTGCTACTGTTAAGATTCGGGAAAACTTACAAACGCTGCGACAACAGCAACATCCATCGTCTTAACTGTGATCAATTTGACCATGGGATGGACTATAATTGATCATTGATGAAGACTTGCTGAATACAACACAATCATAGTATTCATTCAATCATTCAAATAACAGTTTAGACTTATTATGGGATTATGGGATGGACTATATTGTTAATATTGTTTTGCAGTACAAAAAGGTAATAAAAAATCATGGACAAACAACTATTACTCAATAAAATTAAACAAGCAGTACAAGCGATCGAACCACAAGCGCAAATATTTCTTTATGGTTCACGGGCGCGAAACGATGCTCAACCAGACTCTGATTGGGATATATTAGTATTAGTTGATGGGATCACTAACCCTACTCGCACATCTCAAATCCGTCGTCAAATTTATGAAATCGAATGGGAAACAGAAGAAGTTATTTGTACCATTGTTCGCAGCAAAAATCAATGGGAACATCCCTTATTACAAACTACTCCTTTCTGGCAATCAGTTAACAAAGAAGCTATTATGCTATGAGTAAAAATTCCCCTCACGATCAACTAATTAGGTATCGTTTAAATCGTGCAGAGGAAGCCTATCAAGATTCTTGTTCTCTTGCTTATGGTGCAAGATGGAATAGTTGCATCAATCGTCTATACTATAGTTGCTTTTATGCTGTTACGGCTTTACTTGCTTACGATAATCTCTCATCTCCAAAACATACAGGTGTCCGTAGTCTCTTCAACAAAAACTACATCCGTAGTGAAATTATTTCAAAAGACTTTGGTGCAGTTTATAACGAATTGTTTGAATACCGTCTCGAAGCAGATTATACAGACTTTGCAGATTTTGATGAATTACAAGTTCTTCCTTTTATTGCAAAAGTGAGAGATTTTTTAAATATAATTTCAGACCTGCTTCCTGCTGATTAAATGACAAAAGTATTGTATGACAATACATTAAGTAAAGAGCATCTCAATACACAAATGATTCGTAATAATTTACAAATGATGCGACAGTCACATCCATCGTCTTAACTGTGATTGATGGGATTATGGGATGGACTATAATTGATCATTGATGAAGACTTGCTGAATACAACACAATCATAGTATTCATTCAATCATTCAAATAACAGTTTAGACTTATTATGGGATTACCGTAGGTGCTTCTCATCGATGCCTCTTAGATTACCAGATTTTGTCCCCCCCGAACGGTGACAATTTATCAGCGTTTTCTCCTTGTTTGTCGCCGGTGATGCCATTGACTGAGGAGACGATAACTAACAAAATAAGTGATAATGCTCGCCAACAGACCTGTAATCAAACTGCCAAAAAATAGCGTTAATAAAAATTCACCGCTCAAACTTGCCCAATTTTCCGCCCAACTTTGGTTAGAGGCAAAAATACGACTATCGATCGCTTGATTTCCTTGACCTAAAAACAATTCTCCCAATTTATAATTAAACAAAAACAGGGGAATATAGGTAAAAGGATTACTCACCCAAGTGGCTGCCGCTGCCGCAATTTTATTGCCCCGCACACAGAAAGCTAAAAAAATCGCAATAATGATCTGTAATCCCATCCAAGGAAAAGCCCCAGAAAACACCCCCACCGCTAACCCGCGAGCGATTTCGATCGGATGTCCCTGCAATCGCACCAAGCGAATCCACCAGTAGCGACAGGAGCGCGTCAGACGATTAATTAGGTTATTCCCTTTATTTTTCGCTTTTAATGACCGTGAGCGCATATTTTCGGGCATAAATGCTGACAAAATTGATCCTGACTTCAATTTTAGCAAGGAGTGATTCAGAGATGTTGAACACAGGGGATACGATCGCCGCTATCGCTACGGCGATCGTTCCAGAACAGGGTAGTATCGGTATTGTCCGTTTATCCGGTAGCGAGGCAGTGGCGATCGCTCGTAGGCTGTTCCATACCCGCAATCGTCAACCCTGGGAAAGTCATCGTCTTCTCTACGGTTATATCCGACATCCCCACAGTCAGGCAATTATCGATGAAGCTTTGCTGTTGCTCATGTTAGCGCCTCGCTCTTTCACCCGCGAGGATGTGGTGGAATTTCACTGTCATGGCGGCATTATGCCCGTACAACAGGTGTTACAGTTATGTCTAGAAAATGGGGCGCGTTTGGCACAAGCGGGGGAATTTAGCCTGCGTGCCTTTCTTAACGGCAGAATTGACCTAACTCAAGCCGAAAGCGTCGTCGATCTCGTTGGGGCGCGTTCTCCCCAAGCGGCACAATTTGCCCTCGCTGGGTTGCAGGGGAAACTCGCGCAACCGATTCGGCATTTGCGTGCCACCTGTCTCGATATTTTGGCCGAAATTGAGGCCCGTATTGACTTTGAAGAGGATTTACCGCCCTTGGATCACGAGGCGGTTCTCCATAGCATAGAACAGGTTTTTTGTCAAGTAAATTTAATTTTAGCCACCGCCGAGCGCGGGGAATTGCTGCGTAGTGGTCTGAAAGTGGCGATCGTGGGACGGCCGAATGTGGGTAAATCCAGTTTGTTAAATGCTTGGAGTCGGAGCGATCGAGCGATTGTCACCGATTTACCCGGCACTACCCGCGATATCGTCGAATCTCAGCTAGTTGTGGCAGGAATCCCCGTACAAGTCCTCGATACGGCTGGAATTCGCTCGGCCAGCGATCGAGTCGAACAAATTGGGGTGGAACGTTCCCGCCAAACGGCCCGGTCTGCTGATTTAGTTCTCTTAACCGTCTCCGCAGAGTCAGGATGGACCGAGGAAGACGAGGAAATTTATCGCTCTGTCAGCGATCGCCGATTAATTTTAGTGATTAATAAAATTGATTTAGCTCATCCCGAAACGGTAATTTATCCAGCAGAAATTGAGCGAGTTGTCAAGCTTTCCGCCGCCCAAAATCAGGGTATTGAAGAGTTAGAAAAAACTATTATTAATGCTGTCCAAAATCAAGAAATACAGGCGGCTAATTTGGATTTAGCCATTAATCAACGACAGGCGGCCGCTTTAACTAGGGCGAAAATTGCTTTGCAACAGGTCAAAAACACAATTGACGAAAATTTGCCTTTTGATTTTTGGTCGATCGATCTGCGTACTGCCATTCAATCCTTAGGAGAAATTACCGGCGAAGAAGTGACTGAATCGGTACTTGATCGCATTTTTAGCCGTTTTTGTATTGGTAAATAAGCAATGAGGAAATCTGGTCAACTGTGTTGGGTTAACTGTAGTCTTGTTGAGGATTGTATAACTCAGATATTACTGGAAAAAAAGACTTTCCAAGCGGCCGTAATAATGGCACTTCCCAAAAGGATAATCAATGTCCAGACCTGATTTTTTTGGGTTCCTTCCACTGATTTTAGCCGATTGTCGATGCCTTCAATTTTCCCGTCTAAAACTTTAATATCCCCTTTGATATCTGCTTGTCCTATCTCAAGTTTTGTTAAGCGATTATCTAATCGATCAAACCGTTCATCAATCTTATCGAATTTCTGGCTAACTTCCTTGATACTGTCTTTAATTTCTTTAAGGACGACATCCAGGGAATAAGTAACAGTTTCGTTAGACATTGGGTCAACTCCTATACTGCATCTGGTTGGATATAATTTTATCTCAAGTCTAGGCTTTAAGAAAATTTTCTTTCAGGAGCGGTTAACTGTAGTCTTGTTGAGAATTAGAGAACTCAGATA
>NZ_JAJTDH010000146.1:0-6074 GCF_021300285.1 Microcystis sp. 49638_E5
TTTAAAGAGATGGAAAACGTCTCAAATATCCAATTTTATGAGGTCATTCTGTTGGGCAAAGACAACAAGCCCCTCCACGCTATTCCGTTTCAATACATCGCCAAGGGAGCTAATGGGGCAAGCTTTAGCATGAACTGGCAGCAATTAGTCGTGGAGGTTACGACCTGCCACGCGATCGCCAACAAAGTGCCCGCACGTCCAAAAACTGCCAAGTTTAACTCCTTATGTGTGTTCTCTTTTCAAACCAAAAGGGAGCAGGTAGGGCAAAAACAAAAGTCTTTTACCTGTCGGGTCGTAGGGCATGATGTCCCCAAACCAGAGGACTGGAAAAATTACTTTGTTGGGTTTGACGCTGAGACTAAAAACTTAGTATGGGACAGCTTACAGCCCTCCCTGCCATTGCTTTCTCCTACCCCGACTTTGGCACTGCCTGAGTCCGTTGATTTCTAGATTATTTACGGGGGAATTAATTCCCCCCCACTATTCACTTATGAGGACAAAACAATGAGCTTAATCCCAAGAAACAACAAAGAAAACATTCAATCTGACAACGCAGCAATTAAAGTCTATGAATTTGCCCAAGAAATCGCCCCATTAGTAGCAAGAACTGAATTTATCGACACATTGCTAGATTATCGGCGACGTACTCAAAACGTGATAACCAAGCTTAGACTGACCTCCGAGCAGGTCGAAAAAAACGCCCCAAAAGAGTTAGCTGATATAGTTTATCTTCTAACTTTTTCTCCTCAAAACAAGGAAGCCGAACGGGTAGAGTGCGTTGAGCTAACGATCTTAGGTTTAAAAGCCCTAAAAGAGCAACTTAAAGGTGGGTTCGGATTTGCTTCCTACGATTTGACTATTGCTGAGTTGGAGCAATTGGCACAATACGAATTGACGCGATTAGAAGATGATATCGTGACCGCCCCCGCTGTTGGGTTAGTGACAAACATCACTAACAACATCACCGCAGTTAATTCTGATGTAACCGTTAGTTATTCTGGCAAAAAGCTAACAGGGCAGGAGATAGGGGAATTGCGAAGGGTTATCCTCGCTGCATTTCCATCTCAAGATGAATTTGCGATAACGCTGTCAGAAAAGCTAGATATTAACTGGACATCGGTTAAAAATGGTAGCAACTATGATACAGCCGTTTTTAATTTTATCACGCAATATACAGAGTCCTATGGCATGACTGCCAGTTTTGTCAAGGCACTAGCATCTAAAAGGCCACGAAATAGCGCATTAATTGAATGGGCTAACCGATTCTAAATCATTCACGGGGGATGGGCAACCGTCCCCTAACTCACAGACAACAGAGGATAAAACAATGGGCAGTCTAAAACCTAGTTACGATGAGCTTTTGAGTGAAAACAAAGATTTAAAAGAAAAGGCTAAAAATCACGCTTACGAGTTGGAATGTGCCAGAAATAGTCACGTTTCAAATCTACAATCTTTGCTCAGGGAAGCAGGAGTAATGCAAGCAAAAATCGACGAACTAAAGGCAGAGAACCAAGAGCTAAAAGCTACAATAGAAGGATACGAGATGGAGAATGCGGGGGAGTCTTGGTAAGCCATGAAGAAAGATTCTTTAGAGGAATTATGGAAGTTTTAATTGAGAAAGATCCATCAACATTTTTTTCTTTTGGAGGAGGGAGGCAGTCTACGGCAATCGCGCTGTTATTAATTCACCATCCTGAAAAGTTTACAGAAATAGGGCTAACTCTCCCTGCTAATATCAATTTTGCTGATACTGGGGCGGAACCCGCCCCAGTATACGATCACATCGAAAAAATGCAGAAACTTTTAGAGGATGCTGGTTATAAGTTCAATGTTTGCAGAAATTTAGATAAAGATGGCAACTTTAAGCCTCTTGATAACCTAGATCAATGGTCAACAGTTCCTTTTTTTGTCAAGACTCCTGAAGGCGTGGGAATGCTAAAGAGGCAGTGTACGAATGATTTTAAAATTCGACCTCTTACTAAAGCAATCCGTGATTCCCTTGGCTACAAGCCACGCCAGAGAGTCAGGGAACAAGTTAAGTTGTGGCTTGGCATATCCATGGATGAAAGCCAAAGAATGAAAACCAATAAGAGTTCATGGATAACGAACGTCTATCCTCTTATTGAGTTAGGATTATCTGCTTCTCATTGCTCCGCTTTAGGTCAGCATTACCTAGGCTACGCACCGCCTAAAAGTGCTTGTTATTTTTGCCCTTTTACCAATCACGAGAGATGGCTGTCAATGAAGCAGAATGACCCCGAGACGTTCCAGAAGGCTGTAGAGTTTGATAGAAAAGTTAGGGACTTACCAACTTTTGGTAAGTCCAATTATCCCTGTTTTATTCACTCGTCAGGAACTCCCCTAGAATCGGCTGTATTGGATCAGCCGTTTATACCTGGGCTGTTCCATAGCTCGGAACTAAGGGGCTTTTCGCAGGAATGCGAGGGGCATTGTGGGGTATAAGTCAACTAAATTAGAGGAGTTTTTATGGCAGGAAGTGAAGAACGATTAATGGATAACGAACTTTGTAGGGAGGCGGAAAACCGAATCGTTGAGATGGTATTTACAGAAAACAAAGATACCATCGTTAATTGGCTTTCTAAAATTATTCGGGGGAAGGTTTATTGCGAAAACGAAGTAATTTATTTTCGCAATGAAGACATTAATCTTACGGGCGGAGTTCTTTTGCAATCGGACTACACAACTAAAGCCGTTATGCTGGCTTTTGCCATAGCTGGCATTCACTGGCCTTTTCTGTTCCCTTCCTTGCTGAAAAAGGTAAATGAAAAGTGGAAGAAAAAGAGTAAGACAGGAGTTCAATCTCCCCAAATCAAACCAGAGGAAAACTAAAATGACTGAACTACTAAAGACTGAATGGACTAAAGAGGATGTACTGAAAGAGTCAAGGGAATCATACGGTCCTGGCATATTTATTCCTAGGGATGAATCAAAATGTGAGAAAATGCTTTACATTCCCATGTCTCAAGACGAATTTCTTGCATTTGATGGACTATTAGACGATTTTGAGTCTAATTATTTCCTGATTTACCATTCGGGATTGTCTCGGATTCTAATAGATCCCAATGAAAGAGATAAGTCATGGGAACAAAGAGAGGCGTTTCTTGCTCAATACTACCTAGCTTCATATCCAGTGACAAGACTGGAAGTTTTTAACGATATGGTCGAGGTACCAGAAGGCGATCAACTTACTTGCATTAAAGAGTGGTTATTTGCCTTGATCCACGACTCTAAATGGATACATCTAAATAAGTAGTTGACAACAATTTCAGTAATAAACCAGAGGAAAACTAAAATGATGAAAAAAGCTATATCTAATCTTTTAGAGTTTTTTTGGATAGTAATACTCGCTCCATTTTGGTACTTACTCTTAATAGTTCTTACAGGGACTCACTTAGTGCTAATCGTAATCAGGGACTTATCGAGGTCTTTAGCTAAAGCAATTAGGGATTTTCGGGACTACTTATTAACAAACATGACGAATCTTAATTAGAAAGGAAAAGCAGATTAGAAAGCCCCCACAACATTAGCAAAAACCGATTCTATATCAGCTAAGTTCTGATTTCTAGCTTTTCTGAGTAATTCTTTCTGGTCAGTAGAGGCAAACTGATTATTAAAGGTTGCGTTGACTTCAGGGCGGACATTAGGGATTTTAAGCCCTAAGTCTTTTAATTGATTCAATATATCTAATCCGAGTTGAGCCATACCATTTTTCCCTCTATTGCCCACTTCCTGCGGTTGTGGGATGGTAGGAACATTTAGGGCTTGAGAATCTAGCAAGTTGCCATTGTTGTCAATTTTTAGCCTAGCAGGAATATCAAGAGGTGGATTGCTCTCTACCTGACGTTTTAGGTCAGTTAGTGGCAATGGCTCTAAACTTACAGGTACAGTGATCGCCCCCTGTGCCTTGATAGCTTTTTCCCGATTGTCGATATCCTCCTGATTGAAGCGATTTCTAGCCTCTGCTATAGCTTTCTGGGTATCGGCGTTAGATTCCCTTTCTAGTCTGCTCTTAGCTTTAATCGCGTCAATCTCATCTTGTCTACGACGTTCTACTATGGGATCTGCTACGAATCCTTGGGAACGACTAGCCTCACTTACCGCCCGATTGGTTCGATTAGCAGCGCGGTTTGTCCTGTTTTCAATCTCTAATTGTGCTTTAGCCTGTGCTTGGGTTAACTTCAAGCCTTCCCGCTGGTAGTCGTTAATCAAGTTTTGGTCACTAGATATCTTTTCCTGCTCCCTAAGATTCTCAATAGCAAGCCCCAACCGCTCCCTAGCTAGGTCGGTAGAAGTAGTATCACGAGATAAAGCTAACTCCTGTTGGGCAATCTCTAGCCTTCTTTGAGCTAGGGCTATTGCCTCCTGTGCTTGTTTTTTCTCACTATCACCCGAAGCTTGACTTAGTTCTTTTTGCGCGATCGCCAGTTCTTTTGTCGATTCGATTACGGCTTTTTGCGCTGCTAAGTCAGTTTTGGCTTGTTCTATCGGAGCTTTAGCAAATTCTACCTGAGCAGTCCGCACCTGAGATTGAGCCTCTATTAATGCTCGTTTTTGGGCTTGCTCTGTTTTTTGGATCTCTAATTCTAGTATCTGGGATTGGATTCTTTGCTCTGTTTCTAGGGCTTTTAGTTTAAGTTCCCTAGTTTTAGCTTCCTGTTTCCCAATTTGCTCAATTAGGTCTTTTTCTCGAATCGTGCCACCAATACCTAAGTCTGATAATTCTTGCTTGAGTGCTTTAAGCTCTTTTTGGCTACCGATGTCCCCTGAGTTGATTTTCCGTACAATCTCTAGTGCGCGGTTGAGCCTATCAGTCTCTGCTGTGGAAACAAATAAGGAGGCATCGGAGCGAGCTTTTAGCAACTCGTTTCGTTTACCGACAATTGCTAACTGGCGCTCTAAAGATTTTTCTTGAATGGTTAGGAGATTGGTTAGTTTTTCCGATTCTAGTTGAGCTTTTTTGTCGGAGTCGATGACTTTAGCTTTTAGGTCAAGCTCTTCATTGAAAAGCTCAATTCTATCAGTTTGGACTTTAGCCAATCTCTCTATTTGAGCTTTGGCAATATTAAATAAAGACTCTTCTACTTCTTTTTGTTTCTGTAATGCTTGAAGGACTAAATCCGAAGACTTCTCCCTTAATTCCCTCAGCTTCAGTTCTTTCTGTCTTTGGGAAATATCGGCACTATTAACCGCTTTTATCTCTTCTTCGACGGCTTCTAGTTGAGCGTCCGTAGCTTTTTGGGTGACTTTTAACTTTTCTAGCTCTAAGTCTTCTTTGCTGATTAAATCTGCATTGTAGAGTTTTTGCAGTTCAATTAATCGCTCTTGTTCTGCTTCCAAAGAAGCAGATAGAGCTTTCTGGGAAGCTTCTTCAATTATGGCTATCTTTTCGGCTTGTTTAGCTTTTTCTGCCTCTATCTCACTGTTAGCCTGTTCTTTTGTTAAATCAGTTATTTTCTTGTTGACTTTCTCAATCTCATCAATGGTCTTTGTGCTAGTTGTGGCATCTTGACGAGACTGTAAGGATTTCAATAAATCCTGTTGTGCTTGTAACTCCTCAGATATTCTTTTCTTAGTGGCTTCTGCTTTTCGTTTTTCTAAGGACTCCTGTAGTTCAGTCCCCTCGACTTCTAATCTGGCTATTTCTGCTAATGACTCAGCTTCTGCTCTTTTACTTCCCTCAATCCTTTTGTTGACAGCCCTTAAAACATCACCATAAGCTTTATCAATTCCTGCTAGGGAATCCTCCAATCTGCGATTAGCTTCTATTTCTCTCTCTAGCTGCTTAACTAGGTTATCTTTAGCCTGTCTTTCTGCATCGGTTACAGCTAGGCTATCCTTGGCTATTGATAGCTGTCTAGCCAGTTGATCCCCTGCCAACTCAACCGCCGCCGCCTGTACATTTATTCCTCTAGCGTCATCGGCTCTTAGTTTAATTGAAGACTCTAATACGGCATTCCCTTGTTCAATTGTGTTAAAGAATTTCTGGGATCTAACAGCGTTAAGGTTATCAATTACGTCCCCACCAGTTGCCAATCTCTGGAACACACTAATTA
>NZ_JAJTDH010000147.1:0-10708 GCF_021300285.1 Microcystis sp. 49638_E5
CAATTTTGATGATGTTATTGGCACTAATCAAAGTGACACGATTACTGGTGATGGCCAAGCTAACATCCTTTCGGGTAACGCTGGTAATGACATTATTAATGGGGGTTTAGGTAAGGATATCTTGAATGGCGGTTCTGGCATTGACACCTTAACTGGTAATGCAGATGCAGATATCTTCGTTTTTCAATTTGGACAATCTACCATATCTAATCCCGATCAGATCACCGATTTTACCATCAATACCATCAATCCCGCCAATGCTGATACAATCGGCTTATCATTCTTGCCGGTTAGTTTTACTCGCGCTGCTAATAGCACTGCTACTACCACAACGGCCTTAGCGACTCAGGTATTTACTGATGCAAATGGATTATTGGCTGGTAATCAAGCTTTAGGCGCCAGTAGCGCTGCATTAGTGCAAGTAACTAGCGGTGTGATCGCTGGAACTTACCTATTTATCAATGATAGCACTGCGACATTGTCATCCACCAATGATTTATTGGTAAATATCACTGTATTGAGCGGTACTTTACCCGGTTTCGGAAATATTACACCAGTAAGTAGTTTCTTTACTGTTGTTTAATTATTATTGAAAGAGTTAGGAGAAATATCTCCCACATTGCGTTCCCAGGTAAAACCGGGGAACGCTTTATTGAGGTTATTAAAATTAGCAGAAGTCTAAAAATTACTACAGTAAAAGAAGCACAAATGCTGAATCCTGTAATAAAACTTACGGCGTTTCTTATAAAGATGAAGTATGACCTAATTTGGTATCGACGACCGAAGACTGGATCCTGACTCCCGAAAACGAAAACTTTGTACTTTACCATTAAGATAAATGCTATATACCGTAGCATTAATCATTGTAATAGAAGTTAAAATCTTTTAAGGCTAATATTCTCTGCTTATTTAAGCGATAATGATAGGCCACACGAAACTTTAACTTTTCCCAGTCGCTTTTTTGAATTTTGTTTTTACCAGAGGAAAACTTAAGATGTTCGACAAATTCACGCTCGATCATGTCAGACCATTCGCTAGGATAAGTAGGTAAACCTGCTTTCGCCGCGGCTAACCCCATTACTGGACCATCTGCACCATGAAGGCGGTGTATTTCTAAATATTTGGCAATTATTCCCCAATAATAAATGAATTCTTCTTCTTTTTTGCGATTTTTTCCGACAGCAAAGATAAATTCCCCAACATAGGGAGCGTTTTCAAAATCTATATCCAACTTCTGCGCCACTTTCTCATAATAAGGAATATTTTCGGGTTGATAACGAGTTAAATGAGCTTTTAGATTCTTGATTGTGCCGAAAACTCCGTCAAGATTATTAAATTGTTCAGGAAACACTAAGGATTTTATTAATCGAATATCCGTATCAATTTGAATAGTCATGTCGTAGCGTTCTAAGGCTTTCTCAATAGCAAAACGCCTGTCATTATAGGGAAACATGATACTATCCTGAATATGTTTAATGGCAATTACGTTACTTAAATCTTGAAAATCCCTTGGCTCATCAGTCAATATTAGATATTGAATACCGGGATGGTATTTTTCCAGATCCCGCGCTACGTTGACTGCACAGGAACGATACTTTTTGCCGAGAGCTAAACCGCAAAAACAATAACTATTCATTAATCACCGTCTGAATTTTTGTCTAGGTTCAGTCTAGCTTATCTTAGAAAATTCGTCAATACAAATCGTCGTTTTCGGGGTTAATTTGGTCAAAATAGGTTTTTAATTCGGCAAAATTATAGACCTGTGGGAGAAATGAGCTTTATTCTTATTAACTATCCTTAGCAACAATTCCTAGATTCGATAACAAAGCTTGTAGGTTAGTTTGCACGGTAGCGGGTTGATATCTCTTAATAGTTTCTAGGGAATTATCAGCGAGTTTTTGCCATAATTCCCGATGATCATAGAGTTCGATCACTGCGCGGGCAAATTCCTCGGCAGTATCGGCAATTAGAACATCTTGGTGGTCAATTAATCCCATACCTTCGGCACCAATTTTTGTGGTAATAGTGGGTAATCCTAGGGAAAGACTTTGACCTATTTTACCCTTCATTCCCGCACCAAATCGCAGGGGAGCGACAAAAATGCGACTCTTTTGGAAATAGGGTTCTACTTCGGGAACATAACCGGTAACAATCACTTGATCATTGGCTAATTCTTTTACTTCATCCTTGAGGTTACTTCCCAATAAATTAACGGTAATATCGGGACGGGATGCCCAAACTAAGGGCATAATTTCTAAACATAACCACTTAACTGCATCAATATTAGGAGGGTGATTATAGCTACCAATAAATACTAAACCCGATCGCTGGTCAAAGGCAACTTTTTCTGACAGGGAAATTTCTTCATGGATATTGGGGATTACCCAAACATTTTTCACTCCCAAAGAGGATAAAACCTGTTTTTCGTCTTCCGTTACTAATACGGTTGCTTCCGCTTGATTAGCATAGTTTAACTCTAATTTCTGATAGGTTTGCCAACTCCAGCTAGTATTTTGGTAACTGGGATCGAGATAGTCTTTTTGTCGTTTTAAACGTAGAAAATGTAGGTCAATTGTATCATAAATAATTGGCACTTTTGTTTTTAAGCGAATTAAATCCATATATTTATCGCACAATTCGGGACGACACAACCAAACTCCATCGATCAGGGGTAAATATTTGATTAATTTTTCTTCTAGATTATATCTTTGCGCTGTGCCATAAATAACCTCAATTCCCAGCTGTTGCAGTACAGAAGTATAGGGTTGTTCAGGATAGCCATTATCGGGAAAGAAAATCACTGAATAGCCTAAATTGAGCAGTAGCTTAAGAATATTTAATAAACGCACACAGCCGGATTCTCGATCGTATAGTGGAACGTAGGAATCGATGACTAAAATTGTCGGTTTTCCTTGTAAACGTCGGGCAGCTTTGGGGACATTATTAGCATCGTTATCTAGGTGTTTAGTTAATACCTTTGACCATTTTTCTCGAAACTTAGTTTGATTAATAACTTGATATTGTTTTGTCCCACTGGAAAGGTCTGTTCCCGAGGTGATTCCTTCGTAGTGAATGACGTTAGATTGGGGTTGATAGAGGACTTGATAACCCAATTCTCGGATGGCAAAACATAAGTCTGTATCTTCGTAATACGCGGGGATAAAGTCTTGACAAAAACCACCTAGTTGCTTAAATAAATCCGTAGGAACTAATAAACTGGCCCCCGAACAATAGTCCACGGGACGCACATAATTATATTCAGGTTCCTCGGGACTATCTAAGCGTCCATAATTCCAACCATCGGCAGAATTCCAGATAATTCCCCCCGCTTCTTGTTGTTTACCATTAGCATAAATTAATTTAGAACCCACCGCACCAACTTGGGGATTATTGATAATTAATTTTACTAAACTTTCTAGACAATTTTCCAGAATACGAGTGTCGTTATTGAGAAAGTATAGGTATTGACCTTTTGCTTGACTAGCCCCATAATTACAGGAACGAATAAACCCAGAGTTTTCTGCATTAGTTAATACTTTAATTCCTTTAACTAAAGTGGCTAATTGTTCTAAGGTTTCATCGCTGGAAGCATCATTAACAATGATTATTTCATAGGCTAAATCAGAACTTAGGTTAACACTCAAGGATTCCAGACAGTTAAAGGTGTAGGCAAATTGGTTATAAACAGGAATAATAATCGAGACTAAAGGATTGTCACTACTGGCAATTTCTAGGGGCCGGGGTTCGGCTAATTTAGCACTTTCGATCACCTGTTCTTCAAATTCAGAAGAACTCTTTCCCGTAAGAATTTTAATAATTTTTCGTTTCGTCTTTTTGAGTGCTGGTTTCCATCCTTCCTCTTGGAGACTAAAGACAAATTTTTTGAGCAGTTTTTTAACTTTAAAAATAATCATTATTACCATAAATACTCCTCTAGAGAAAACCAATCTTGTGCTAAATTTAAATCTCTTTCTGCTCTAACAATAGCTCCTTCCTTTAATTGTTTTGTTGCTTGAGGTAGTTTCTCTGTTGTTCCATAATATATAATTTAATCGCTTCATTAATTAAATTATTATATTCTTTTTCAGGATAATCACTACTTGTCAACCATCGATCGAGAAGTTGCATGGTATCTTCAGGGAGAGTTATCTGAAGTTGTCTGGCCATTTTGTCTTTCCTAACCATATCTAGACAATAACAATTATAAACCCCTAGAGCGATTTTAGTTGCTGTCGGGATAAATTCTCGGAGCTGCGGCGATTAATTTTTGAGTGTAGGGGTGTTGGGGATGGCTAAAAATCTGTTCAGTGTCACCCATTTCAACAATTTTACCCGCAGTCATCACCGCAATTCGATCGCAGAGAAATCTCGCTAACCAAAGATCATGAGTTATAAATAAATAAGTGAGATTAAATAACTTTTGTAACTCTAACATTAACTCTAAAACCTGTGTCTGAACACTAGCATCGAGCATACTAACCGGTTCATCACAAATAACTAATTCCGGACGAGTAATTAAAGCGCGAGCAATGGCTACCCTTTGCTGTTGTCCCCCCGATAACTCCCTAGGATAGCGTCGATAAAATTCCTCTACCGGTGTTAAACCGACTCGATCTAACATTTCTAAAACCTGTTTTTTAGCGGTTTCTAGACTAATTTTTTGATGGATCAAAAGCGGATCGGCGATACTTTCTCCCACCGTCATTAAAGGATTGAGACAAGCGAGGGGATCCTGAAAAATCATCTGCATTAAGCGCCGTTTGGGACGCATTTTTTCCCCCGACAATGGGGTTAAATCTTCTCCTAAAAATTCCACTTTTCCCCCGGTGGGTTTAATTAACTGTAATAGGGTTCGCGATAGGGTACTTTTCCCACATCCCGACTCCCCAACTAAACCGAATATTTCCCCTCGATACAGTTCAAAATTGACTTCATCCACCGCTTTAATAAATTTCTTTTCTTTTTTTAAAAAACCATCTAAAAAGTTACCTTCTAGGGTATAATACTGTTTTAAATTATCCACCTTTAACACCGTTTCTTTACCTTGAATTGCTGTTAATTTTTCCTCCCGCAGCTGTAGGTGTAAAGCGGCGGCCAAAAGAGAACGAGTGTAGGGGTGTTCAGGTGTATTAAAAACTGTTTTTACCGCTCCCGATTCAACAATTTTGCCCCCCTGCATCACCGCTAATCGATCGCAATATTCTCCCACCAGCGCTAAATCATGGGAAATTAACAATAATCCCATCTGTTCCTCGCTACATAAACGCTTTAATTCCCGCAGAATTTCCGCCGAAACCGTCACATCTAAACTGGTGGTGGGTTCATCGGCAATAATTAACTTAGGGTTTAATAATAAAGCTAAAGCAATAGCCACTCTTTGCCGCATTCCCCCGCTAAATTCGTGAGGATATTGGGACCAACGATTAGCGGGAATTTTCACTTTTTCTAGGACAGTACAAGCTTGACTTTTAGCTTGACGATAGGTTAAATTTCCTCGATGGGCTTGCAAAGTTTCCACACAATGATCGCCAATAGTCATCAGCGGATCTAGTCGCGTCATCGGATCTTGAAACACTAATCCCACCGCTTCCCCGCGAAACTTTTCTAACTGTTTGCTAGATAAAGATAAAAGCGATCGCCCTTCAAATGTAATCTCACCTTCCACGTGAGTGCGATTAGGTAATAACCTTAAAATAGCCTTACCGATGGTCGATTTTCCACAACCAGATTCACCCACTAATCCCAGAGTTTCCCCTTTGCCTATACTAAAAGATACCCCATCGATCGCCCAAGAGGGAGAACTTAATTCTGTCGGGTAGGCAATTTTTAGGTCTTTAATTTCCAACATGACGCGAGCGGTAACGATAAAAGTTAGGACTTAAGTAAGTAGTTATAATTAAATCGAAGATAGATTTTGCCTCTGATCCCCCCTGCCCCCCTTGATAAGGGGGGTGCCGATAGGCGGGGGGATCCCCCTTGATAAGGGGGGTGCCGATAGGCGGGGGGATCCCCCTTGATAAGGGGGGTGCCGATAGGCGGGGGGATCCCCCTTGCCGATCCCCCCTGCCCCCCTTGATAAGGGGGGTGCCGATAGGCGGGGGGATCCCCCTTGATAAGGGGGGGCATCTGATAATTTTTAACGCCTACCTACTTAGGGTCAAGTATGCCACACAAACGGCGATCGAGTATTTAATCACTAATCGACAACTGCCCCTAACAAAACCTGACAATACCCCTTTAAAGTCGCCACTCGCTCGCTAATTATCTGTAAACGCTTCTCCCGTCCTTGCCGGGCCGAGGCCAAAAATAACCAATCCGTCTCCAGCAATCGCCAGGATCGATATAGTTCCGTCTGGACCGTGCGCCAACGATTAGCCACCTCTGGGCTGAAATTGTCATCATTTAGTGACAATATCTCCCCCTCTAGACAGGTTTGTAAAGCTTGAAAAGATTGTAACCCCGTGGAAGCATCCCCATCTAGGAGGGCAAGACTGAAATCCTCCAGTTTTCTTAACAAAGATTTGTAGGCTTGATGGTAATTTGTCGGTAGCATCCAATACAAAGCGCGTTAGAATTTGTTACATAAGATTAACGATTTGCCGTCACGGTTGCAAGTCCTCTCTCCTCCCGACCAGAGACAAAAACTTAAAAGAATCGCGTCCTTTTCGCCGATCGATCCGATGCCAGTGTTAGAGAGTTAAGTAATCTGCCATCCCTTCGGCCTAATAGTTTTCTAGTTATCCGTCTCCTCCCCCCCCTATTATCCCCCCGATCTAACCATGAACGCCATCACTGCCATCCAACCAGAAACCCTCACCGCCCTTCCCCGGGCCACGGAACCGAAAAAAGCGTTAGTTTTACCCGATTGGCTGAAAGAATGCCTAATTACCTACGAAAACGACCCCCAGAATCCCGATAGCGATTTAATCTGTCGGGCCTTTAATTTCGCCCACAAACTCCACGAGGGCCAGTATCGCAAATCTGGGGAACCCTATATCGCCCATCCCATAGCTGTAGCGGGATTACTGCGGGATCTGGGGGGTGATGGGGCAATGATCGCGGCGGGATTCCTTCACGATGTGGTGGAAGATACGGAAGTCACCCCCGAAGAAATCGAGGCTAGATTCGGTGTTGAGGTGCGTAATTTGGTGGAAGCGGTGACAAAACTCTCCAAATTCAACTTTTCTAGCAAAACTGAACGGCAGGCTGAGAATTTTCGCCGAATGTTCCTGGCGATGGCTCAAGATATCCGCGTCATCGTGGTCAAATTAGCCGATCGCCTGCACAATATGCAAACCCTCGAACACCTCAACCCGCAACAGCAGCAACGCATCGCCCTCGAAACTAGAGAAATCTTTGCTCCTCTGGCTAACCGTTTAGGGATTGGGCGATTTAAATGGGAATTAGAGGATTTATGCTTTAAATACCTCGAACCCGATGCTTATCGCGCCGTGCAGTTATTGGTATCGGAAAAACGTATCGATCGAGAGGCCCGCATCGAAACCGTCACCAACACATTGCGGGAAAAATTGCAAGAAATTGGCATAAAAGTTCTTGATTTACAGGGTCGCCCCAAACATCTCTACGGCATTTATCATAAAATGCACAATCAAGGCAAAGAATTCCCCCTAGAAGTGCAGATTCGCACCCTAGAAATGCACCATGTTGCTGAATACGGGATTGCAGCCCATTGGAAGTATAAAGAAACCGGTTCTAGTCAAACAACTTTAACCGCTGCGGATGAAAAATTCGCTTGGCTGCGTAATCTTCTTGACTGGCAAAAAGACCTTAAAGATGGTCAAGAATACATGGATGGTCTGAAAAATAATTTTTTTGAAGAAGATATCTATGTTTTCACCCCCAAAGGTGATGTGGTAGCCCTGGCCCAAGGCGCAACACCGGTAGATTTTGCCTATCATATTCATAGTGAAGTAGGTAATCAGATGAAAGGAGCAAGAATTAATGGTAAATGGTCAGTTCTTGATGCTCCCTTGCAAAATGGTGATCTGGTGGAAATTCTCACCAGCAAGAATAGTCACCCTAGTTTAGATTGGTTAAATTTTGTCGTTACTCCTAGCGCCAGAAATCGCATCCGGCAATGGTACAAAAAATCGCGACGAGAAGAAAATATTAGCCGGGGTCGTGATTTATTAGAGAAAGAATTGGGGAAAACTGGCTTCGATGCCCTGCTGAAATCGGAACGAATGCAATCGGTGGCTAAACAGTGCAATTATGTGGCAGTAGATGATTTATTGGCGGCCTTAGGTTACGGCGAAGTTACCCTAAAAAATGTGGTTAATCGTCTGCAAGAAACAGTTAAAAATCAACAGGAAATTTTAACGGTCAAAAATCCGCCCGATGTCCTGACTGATTCCCAATTGATTCTACCACCTTCTCCCGTTCAAAGGGCTT
Source organism: Microcystis sp. 49638_E5 (assembly GCF_021300285.1). NCBI lineage: Bacteria > Bacillati > Cyanobacteriota > Cyanophyceae > Chroococcales > Microcystaceae > Microcystis > Microcystis sp. 49638_E5. Next base: position 8,413 of record NZ_JAJTDH010000147.1, read on the forward strand.
TACCCGTTAGTAAATCACCGATCGCCGGTGTGGAGGGATTAGTCTATCGTTTAGCCGGTTGTTGTTGTCCTTTACCAGGGGAAAATATTACTGGTATAGTCGCCCACGCGGGGGAAGGTATTGTTATTCACCGTCAGGGCTGCTCGAATGTGGAAAAAGCCGAAGCTGAACGCTTAATTCCTGTTAGTTGGAACCCTATAGATGATCAGGGACGTTATCAAACTTATCCGGTAAATATTCAGATTGAAGTGATCGATCGCGTTGGGGTTTTAAAAGATATCCTCTCTCGTTTAAGTGACCAAAATATTAACGTTCGCAATGCCGGAGTTAAGACTAATTTCGGTAAACCCGCTTTAATTTCCCTGAAAATTGAAGTAAAAGACCTGCAACAATTTGAACGCTGTGTTGGTCAAATTAAGCTGATGAGCGATATTTTAAACGTTCGTCGCATCAGTCAGGTAAAAAGCGATCGAGAGTAGGTTAAACCTGAAATTGCTGATCATATTCCCCAAAACCCGAAGCGCCTTAGCTTTGGAAGTGGGATGCTGACACTGACTAAAACCACGATGGCAATATCTGCACTTTTTGTCACCGAACAACGTAGGATCGATAATTAATCTGAGTGCAAAAATCCCTATGTTATTATCCCTACTCTCAGTCATCAGTTTTCTGATTAGTTTTCTGGTGGTTGCCCTGATTAAACAACGTTTTAGCCAACAATTGTTAGATATTCCCAATGAGCGTAGCAGCCATAGTCAACCCACACCCAGGGGAGGTGGGCTCGGTTTTGTCGTCGCTTTTGCTCTTACCGGCGGCCTCAGTTATTTTCTCCTTCCTCCTTCCCTACCTCTTATTCCCCTGTGGTTGTCCCTGACTCCTTTAATTATTATCGGCCTTCTCGATGATCGTCGCGGTATTCCCTCTAGTATTCGCTATTTAGTGCAGTTATCCTCCGCTAGTGTTGCGGTCACTTTTTTCGGTGCTTTTCCCCAATCTTGGCTATTAGATTTGGGTTTTGGCGGCAAAATTTTGGCTTTTATTCTCACAATTATCGGCCTGACCGCGATCATTAACTTTTATAATTTTATGGATGGTCTTGATGGCTTGGTGGCTGGCTGTACGGCGGTACAATTAGGGTTTCTCGCTCTCTATTTTCAGCAACCAATTTTATGGCTTTTAGTGGCAGCTTTAGGCGGTTTTCTCCTCTGGAATTGGTCGCCAGCGAAAATTTTTATGGGCGATGTGGGTAGCACCAGTTTAGGGGCAATTGTCGCTATGGTTTTACTTAATGCCCAGGGCAATCAAAGTCAGGCTTGGTCAGCTTTAACTATCACTTTACCTCTGATTGGTGATGCTATTTATACCCTGATTTGTCGATTATTAAGAAAGGAAAATATCTTCCAAGCTCACCGCAGTCACCTTTATCAAAGATTACAAAAATCTGGCTTGTCTCATCCACAAGTGGCAATTATTTATATGGTGGTAACTCTCCTGATTGCTATTAGTATTAACTACTTAGGAAACCTAGGAGCATGGCTGAGTTTACCTCTGATTCTAGGATTAATTGTTCTCGGAGAAATTTATCTGAACAGGAGAGTTAGCGAGCATAATTTAGCGGTGACAAGAAAAGAATAAATTTTTTACTGCTATGGATACGCGGGTTATTCAAACCTAGAGAATGTTATAAGTAGGTAGGTGTTAAAAATTGTCAGTTCCCCCACCTTATCAAGGAGGGATTAAGGGGGGTTCTATCTTCAATTTAATTATAACCTGCTACTTACTAAATCCTGTTTCAAAATTATAGTGAGCCTAGATTAGGGAGCAGAAGTAATTACTCAAATAGTTATTAGCGAAAGTCGTTTCTTTCACTCAAAAACCGATGGTTTTAATCTGGCAAAAACAGAGCTATTTATTTATTATAACCCTTGCAAATTAATTATATGTTATAATGGTAGCTTAACTAATTTTCCCCAAAAAATTAGTTAATTAGTATATTTGTTTTGAATAAAAAGCTAAAGTTTGACTTTTAACCCAAAACTCTTTAGATATGCCTTAATTTGGTTATCAAAACCTGTTTATTTAAGCGACACAAACTATCTCAATTATAAAAATTGAGAATAAATTCTCCTTGTAAATTAATGTTTGACAACTTTTAATAAGTTGCTATACCTATCCTTAACTCAACCCCAGTTCGGGTTAAGCAGCGGGGGGTAAAGCCCATTCCATCTTCAAGGAGGGTTTTTTCGGCTGGTGACAGTAAGCAATCAAACCACAGAGAAGATTAACGCAAAAATTA
>NZ_JAJTDH010000148.1:0-6033 GCF_021300285.1 Microcystis sp. 49638_E5
ATTAAGAAATGTTACAAATTACATGGGTACATTAAGAAAAGTTAAGGGGTTACATCCATTGATGGATAAGGGTTTTCGGCTATTATAGTATATATGTATGGGGGGAAGTTCAGGAATATTGCGATAATTGGCGATCACACCCCGCAACTGTTCCACCCAGGCAGAATAGTTTTTCTGCCACCAGTGCTGAAGCCGTTCCAGGTTTTGACTCGGAGGTGGCAGTTGGTCTCTCAATTGTTGCAAAGACTTATAAAATCCAGCATCCAGAACCATCACCAGAATGTTGTTGAGTGCCTCGCTACAAGCATTGACGTATGCAAAATCCTGACTGTGGTCGATGGCAAACTCTACCAGCAAGTTCTCCAACGCCGCGTCTAACAACATCCCCTGATCGAGCGTGCTGGCTAAGGCAAAGCGATCGGCCGTATGCGGGCTTTGGGCAAGGGCAAGGTAAAATGCGCGTGCGGTCGCCACTTTGGGTTCGTCTGGGAGCTGCTGGGATTTTTGGCTGGCCCAACTCAAAAACTCTTGCAGATAGGAGTCTTGCGCGACTAAGGCATCAATTTGTTGCTTCATCAACTGCACCAGCGCATCTGCACTTCGCAACATGGCAGCCGTTAACAAGAAGACTTCGCGCCAGTGGGAATCGGTGATGTGACTCACCAACCCTCCCAGTGCTTGTTCTAATGCCTGCAAATTATGGCTGGCAACTATTTTTCGAGCCGTGAAGTATTCTTGAAATGCCAGATAAGAAAATGAAAAAATGCCTCGCGCCCTTTCTGTGAGGATTCCATGCTGTGCCTCGATCGCTTTCAGCATGGCTTCGCTTTCGAGTTGGAGTTCCTCTGCTTCCAGGGTTGCACCTGGCAAATTCCGCAAATAGTCGCCAATGTATTGCTCAATCGTGCGTTGCTCAAAAAAATACTGCCCCTGTTCAAAAGTCACTGCTGCAAGCTGGCTCAACAGCCTCAATTTTTGGGGCAATAAAAACCCCCGGTAAACCTGATCGCGTTCGACTCCTCTAGCTTCATCCCATTTACCCAGCAGCAAATCCAGCCCTTGTTTATAAAACTCAGCCCGCTTGCTCGGAAATTTCCCTTGACCCTGAAACACCCAGCAGGCGAGATGCAGAAACAGAGGTGTCACCACCAGTTGCCGAAATTGCCAGTTTTCCGGCAAGTCCAACTTCTCCATAAACTGAGCCGACTGCTCCTGCCCCGCTTGAGCAGTCGTTTTGCTCAGTGCCACAAACCACTTTTGCGCGAAGGTGCTGATTTGTGCCTGGGTAAAGGGGGCAATTTCTACATCAGTGAAACCTCGAATCTGGAGTTTTTGGGCAGCGGTGCGACAGGTTACTACAAATCGATTGCGATGATACTTTTCTGAGAATTGGCGAATTTCTCTCAGAACTGCTGTAATGTCCTGGTTGGGAACTTCATCCATGCCATCGAGCAACAGCAGGACTCTGCCCGCTTGCAGTAAGGTTTCCAGCACAGACGGGTTGGAAATTCCCGAGGTGAGCAATGCCTGACGGATGTAGTTGAACAGGCTAAATTCACCACTGGGACTGGACTCCTCGGCAAATTCTCTCAATAAGATAAAAATCGGCACTTGATTCGCCGCAAACTCGCCTTGGTTGCACTGAATCGCCAGATGTTGCAAAAAGGTCGTTTTGCCAACCCCCGGCCTGCCCAAAACTCTAAGCTTTGAGTAAGTTTCAACAGCCTGCATTCCGGGTATTTGCTTCTGCTCAACCTCTCCCAAGCCGACGCGATCGAATTCAGCGGGACCCAAGTTTTGCAAATCGGCAATCTCCACCCACTGTTGACTGGCAATTTCCGCCAAAATATTGACATCCACATAGATGTCATCAATGTTGACTGGATGGCTGATGTCTAGTAACTGCAAGATGCCGCACTGGTTTTGGATGGTGTCCAGGCGTCGCGCTCGCACCTCTTGCACCAGAGCATCAATATTAGTTTTCGCCAGTTCTCCTGGTTCAGGAAATTCTGCGGGCGGAGCGAGGGCAATCTCCCGCCAATCCAAATCCAGAATCGAACAAATTTCCAGGAAAACCTGGCGATCAACGGGTTTTCCTGTGAAAAACCGCCAAATCGGCTGGCGGGTCTTTAAGTTCACTTCCCCTGCTAGATTTTCCTGAGTCCACCCCTTGAGCGCAAAGGCTCGTTTAGCCTGTTTAATTCCCGAAGGGGAAGCCTGGAGCGATCTCTTGACCATACAATCCAATCCTCCCTATCGAGTCAGAATCAGTTCTGGTTGGGACGACCAGAAACTTCTAAGGGATCGTAGCCTAGTTGTTGAGTAATCCGTTCTCTGGCTAAGGCCCGGTACTCCCAAAAATGTTCTCCCGCCGCGCACAGACCTAAATAGAGATTGAGAACTTGGGGCTTTTTTTGCCAAATCGTCCATAATTGCCGCCAAAACTGTCCCCGAATGTTCCCTCGGCGGATACCCTGATGCCAGATTAACTGGGTAATTAGCCGTAACCCCTTACCCACGGGAAATTGCATGGTTTGCTTGTGTTTTGACTGCAAACCCAGACCAAGACATTGTTGGAAACAGCGTCGGAGATAGTGGCTGGGTTCGTACAGCGTCCAGAAGCCTTCGACATACTCTCTGGCAATTTCGGCAATCGGGCGGGTGGGGATAAAATTCATCAAGCTATTCTGATCTCCCGTCGGATGGATGCTGTCACCCTCAACTAAACGCTGTTCCCGTTTGAGACGATGCCAAAGAGCCGTATTCGGCAAAGATTGGAGAATTCCTAACATGGGTTGAGGAATACTGGTTTCTTCCACAAAGGCTTGAATCCTTTCCCCCGCACCAGAGCGCTCTCCATCAAACCCCAAGATAAATCCAGCATAGATTAGCAAACCGGCTGCATTAATCTTACGACAGGCTTCCACCAGTGGATTGCGAGTATTTTGCAGTTTGCGCGTCACTTGCAGACTATCTTGGTCAGGAGTTTCAATCCCCAGAAAGACAGAATAAAACCCCGCCTCAGCCATCAGGCTTAACAATTCATCATCCTCTGCCAAATTGACCGAGGCTTCAGTAATAAAGGTGAAGGGATAGTCGTGCTGCTTCATCCAGGGAATCAAGTCTCTGAGAAAGCGTTTGACGTTGCGCTGATTGCCAATAAAGTTGTCATCGACGATGAACAACGAACCGCGCCAGCCTAGGTCGTAGAGAGTCTGCAACTCTGCTAAAATCTGACTCGGCTCTTTAGTACGAGGTTTGCGCCCGTAGAGGGAAATAATGTCGCAAAATTCGCAGTTAAAAGGACAGCCGCGAGAGAATTGCACTGCCATCATTAAGTAATCGTCTCGCTGAAGCAGGTCGAAGCGGGGGATGGGGCTGAGGGTCACGTCTGGCTTGTCCCCAGAGCGGAAAATTCCCTGGCTTTGACCTTGAGCGATCGCCTCCAAAAACAGGGGAACGGTTAACTCTCCCTCATCCAAAATGAGATAGTTCGCTCCAGAATCCAGGGCATCCTGGGGGACAGAGGTGGGGTAGGGACCGCCAACGGCGACTTTTTTGCCTAACTGCACGGCTTTTTGAATCAGAGCTTGAAAATCTGGCTTCTGGACCAACATGGCAGAGAGGATAACCAACTCACACCACTCCCAATCGGCTTCTGTTTCAGGATTGACGTTGCGATCATAAAATCGAATCTCCCAGTTTTGGGGGAGGAGGGCGGCGACAGTAATGATGCCGAGGGGTGGAATGGTGGCTTTCAGTCCCGCGATTTCCATAAAGCGATCGTAAGACCAGAAAGACTGGGGAAACTCAGGGTAGAGTAACAGGGCTTTCATCGAAAAACTGGGTCTGAAACCCCGCCCTTTAGCGATAGCGGAGGGCGGCTTTACATAAGTTAGTGAGAAACAATTAAACCGTTAGAACGACGAATTAACTGAATCTTACTAACAGTTATCTGTCCCAATCGTTGACCATTGGCATCGCTTACAGATAGCTGTTTTTCGGTATCTCCACTAACATAATCAATTCCTTTGGGAGAAGAAATTAAATCTCCTTTACGGAACCCATGTCTTGTGGTAGAGCCACATTTACGTCGTTTACCACCTTACAACTATGTCTGCTTCTTCATTGGAGGGGAATATACCGATGATCGAGTGAATATTTGTCATGAATTTCCTGTTTTTAGTACATAATTAGATTATATCTAACATTCCGCAGATCAGATTCCACTTCATAAATATCCCTCTTTGGGAGTATCTCATTTATGCAAGTGAGTAATTAGGGTTTGCGGCAAAAAGTTTTTCTTGGGGGCAGGGTGTGGGGTGTGGGGTGTGGGGTGTGGGGTTTTACCGATTTTGAAGGCAGGGAAAAAGTCCCTGAATTTTCCCCCCGATCACTCCCATATCTGGTACTTTTTGATTTACAAAAACTCTAAAAGTCTTAACCAACAAGGGTTTTACCATTATTCAGCAAGCCCTAATTATACTTGTCCATAAAACTGGTTTCTAGCAAGGCTTTCAAAATAGCTTGACATAAAACCTGATTTAGGGGTTACAAAGGTGAGATGCTCCCTCCCTCTTAGCAATGCCATCGTTAGCATGACTTTCTGGTGATTGTTTTGCTTTATTTTTGGATTTTTCTAGTCGCAAATATTTTCTGAGATTAGAGGTTTGCCAACCAAAGCGAGTATGGACTTTTGCCAATTGAGATAGTTGCTCAATCGCCCATTTCTGTCTGACCATAACTGGCGAGAAACCTTTTCCAGACTTAGCTCCTTTTCTACTGGAAGTTAGATCAATATCGGTTTTGACATACTCAAAGTAAATGTCAGTAATTGGATAGATTTTGGTTAGTTCAGAAACGACTCGAAGTTCAAGTTGACGATTAGCTCTGATTGAGGGAGCTAATTTTCCTGTTCTTCTATTTGAAAATCGTTTTTGTCGATGCGCTCTTAGATTAAAAGGAAGTTGGCGGTTAATCCGTCTTCCTCTACGTCCTCTTCGCATTAAGCAGCGATTGTCTAGGCACTCTCTTACTCGCTTAAAAGGAAGTTCTAAGTGAGCCTTCCAAAGAGTAAAAAGGGAGGATTGAACGCCAATTCCAGAGAATAATTTACCCGGGTTAATACCAATGGCAATCGGTTGGTTTTTGTTATCGGAAGGTTCATCGGTTAGCTGGACATAAAAAATATCTAAGTCGTTGAATTTACCGATAGCTTTTCCTTCCTTAATCCACCGTCTAGCCCGACTGGGTTTGGTGGGCATCAACGGTTTTCCGTCTTTTGAGATAACAGGAACTCTTGCCATGGAGATAATCCTTAAGAGTGAAGTTAATGTCCCTTACCGCAGCACAATCAAGATGTCTTGTCTAACAACGCTTTACCAATAAAGCTTAGAGAGAATCCGAACTAGGGAAGTATTCGGAAGTCTGTGCCAGATTGTGTCTCGATGCGGTAGTCTCTACTTGCGTCGCCTAAATTGGTCTAGGCAAGCCCCGTCCCTTTTAGGGCGGGGTTAGTGACGAATCAAATTATCTCAAACCCAGTCAACGCTTCGACATTTTGTCGGAAAGCGATTAAGGCATGATTAGCTTGATACTCGACGAGACCAGAGAAGATCGCCTCCGAGACTTCCTGCGAGACAACGGTTTTGATCTCAATATTGGTGTTATAACCGACCATATCTCCCTGGCGGTTGCCGTGGCGACCTGCGCCCTGGGCTTGCGAGAGGGTATAGCCAGTTACGCCTAACTCTTGCAGCAGCTTGATCATGCGGTCTTGCAAGACGGTTTCACCAATGATGACAACCAGTACAGCCGGTTTAATGGGTAGGGATGAGGATGACATGGGCAACTCCTAAAATGGGTTTTTCAAAGACAATGTTATTGACATGCTCACCACGCCACTTTTTTAGGATGGTCGCGTCAATGGGGTTGACGCAGATAGCGAAAAACGCTTAATTGCTTAAGTCTGACACTTTCGACCCGTCCGTTTTGAGTGTCCGAATGCCGGACGGCCACTTTGAACAAGTCGAA
>NZ_JAJTDH010000056.1:0-18930 GCF_021300285.1 Microcystis sp. 49638_E5
TCCAATAAACGCTTGGGGAGAGAATACCTCTACTTTTTCAGAAGCAATTCTGTCTAAGCAAGTAATCTCTGTGAACCAAGAATCCCCGTCTCTTTAGAGCGGGGAGTGTCAACATTAGCTGATTGTATACTAATCGCCCCGGAAGCAAGGGCGTAATACCCAACTACCCTATTGTCAACGCAGGTAACAAAAGTTCTAGTTGCACCACTGGCTTGATTAGCATAAGCTCGACGCTTCAACCAATCATCAAGAGAAGTAATTCCGCAGGAAAAATCAGTGATTGAGTGATAACTAGCCAGAGGTTCAGGTGGTGTCAAATTCATTCCTTCTCCCAAGGTGCGAGCGTCTGCATGGTTTTGCGTAAACGTTCATTAGGTTGAGGTGGTGCATCTAGAAGTGCGATAAATTCTGCATAAGCCTCTGGACTAGCCCAAAAAATAGTACGTTCGAGCAAAGTTTCCTCCGCAGCATTCCGCGCGGCTTCCAAAATAAAATCAGTTCTATTCTTACCTTGCACTTTGGCTGCCATATCGATCAAATTGCGTTCTTCTGGCTTAATTCGCAAATTTAGGGTATTACGCGGAGTCTTACTTTTTGTTTTACTACTCATAAGATGGGTGTGTAATTCCAAACTTAATTATTTTAACATAATGTAGTGACAACGACATTACACTATGTACGATACGATACCCGGATTTTTCAGAGAGATGAGCATCATTTGATGAAAGTCTAGGCTTCAAACCTTTCCATTATAACTGATAGGTAAAAGCTGCATCACCGCAGTAACACACCTTAAATAGTCTTGGGTTTCGTTGTTTCAAACTAATCGAGAAGAAGGGGCGTGCTGCTATGCAGTGCCGTAGGCATCGCACTATTATTGAGGAATTAATTTAATTAAACTTCTTAAAGTAGCATTAACGGATTCCGAATTAGGAAAATACTTTTTAACATCAGGATCAAGAATAATTACATCATTTTGCGCTGGAAAATGTTCAACCGTTTTTGTTCCATCTTCATGATGAATAGTAACGCTATGACCTTCCCGATACTGTTGGTAATATTTTCCGCGAACAGGATTTTTAAGTTGACTTAAATCATATTCTTCTCGCAAGTCATCTTCTAATTCATCTTGGATTTTCTCGTTCATAATATCTCCTTTCTTTGGGTGTAACTAATCTTGCACTAATTAAACGAATTTTATGATCACGATCCGTATAAGAAACAAATAGAAATTTACCTTGATCTGATCAACCTATTATAAGATAGCGATTCTCTCCTGTAGAATGGTCAGGATCATCGAAATTTACAGCTAAGGGATCATCAAATACGGTGGATGCTTCTTCAAAAGAAATGTTACGTTTTCTTTGATTTATTTTTGCTTTCTGTTTATCCCCTTCAAATGCTAGTTCCAAATCATTGCCACTTTGCCAACTGAAATATCCCCCATTTATAGCATATCCTGATGGCGGAATAACAATTTTTCCTCTGCGATCGCGTCTTGCCAAAGTTTGACCAATAGAGAGATCTATAAGCGATCGCCGCTGATAGTAAAAGGTGTGTCACCGCAGTAACACACCTTTATTAGTGTTGGGTTTTGTTGTTTCAACCTAATCTAGAAGAAGGGGCGATCGCAGTGAGAAAAAAGACGATCGCACTAAATTTTAGCTATTGAGGGTAATGTTTAAATTTTCGCCTCACAGTCCTCTTGCGATGAGCTAGATGACAAAACGGGATTGCTAAGGCTGAGTTTGACTGAATCAATCAAATCAGCATGAGCCTTTGATAGGTAATGCTCAATCTGAATCAAGCTATCGATGGAATTACTGGCAGCTAACATTGCGGTTGAGGATTTGGGTTTTCCTGGAGTTACAATCCATGTTCCAGAGGAGGTATATGTTACAGTGGTCTGATTGAGTATATCAAACGAAGATGGAACTGAGATTTCCGCAGCACTTCTAGATACAGTAGTAAAGTCGGCCAAAGAATTTGAGTCGTAGTTTCCAATGGTCACATAGAATGATAATTTTGGGGTTAAGGTTCTTTGTTGGTTAGGATCAGGAGACCAAGTCATACCCATAAAACCTTGTGATGTTCGAATCCCAAAGGTCATGTTAGAATACCATGCGAGGGCTTCGTTCTTTTCTTTTTCAAATGGACTGGACGCCATCTGAATTGACTGTGAGGGACCTGACGTGCCATATCTCGTCATTGTTGGTCCCGCATTAGGAGGCACACTAGCGTAGAAAGTTTCCCACTGATCTCCTAAATTAGCATTATTCGTGACACTGGATTGGACCAGAATGTTCGGAGCAACAGCATTATTACTTGCTCCTGCTGCTACTATATACTGCACGGGTATAGTAAATGAATTTATCCCAGGTTGCCGAGAAGCAATTTGCAGGTTGGTGTTGGAGTTAGCAAAAACTTTAGGATCGCTGGCAAGTTCTTGTGGACGCTCTAAAAAACACCAAAAAATTTGTGTACTTGAGGATTCGTTGACGATATAGATAGTATATTGATCAGCAGCCATTGTTGATTCTCCTTCTGAATTTTTCGAGTTAGCCATAGTGCCTTAAGCAAAATGCCTTGTCTTTTGGCTCAAAAGTGATTTGTTTAATCACCTTTGATACCAGAATAAGTTTTATTTTGAGTAATGGCAATCTCTAAAGTTAATACTTTTCTAATAGGTTTTTTTGAGTAGAATATTAACTTTCATATTAGATTTATATTAGATTTATATTAGATTCAAAGGGTCACTTTATGGTATGACTCCCTAATTCCTTAAGTAGAACAAATGAATTAATCATTCGGCTAAAATTCTCAAAACCCTTTTACCCTCTGACTTGTAGCGGTTTCAGGGGATGAAAAGAAGGCAGCAAAAAAGCGATCGCAATTCTTGAAAACAGACAGCGATCGCCTTCTTCCTTGAATAAAGAGATGCTATGATTAGATGATGAGTATAACCTTCCAATTAGTTCTGGCTTTACTTTCCCGTGGGCAAGTCAAAATATCAGCCCATGGCTACGATGAACTAGCAAATGACGGTATTCTGGTAAGGGATGTGATAACAGGTATTAGAGAAGCTGTCATTCTCGAAGATTACCCGGAATATCCTCAAGGGCGTTGTGTGCTAGTCTTACAGAAAGATAGTCAGGGTAAACCCGTTCATGTGGTTTGGGGTATAGCCAAGAATACCGAATCGCCTGCTGTTCTAGTCACTGCCTATAGATCTGATCCAGCACGTTGGTCAAGTGATTTTACAAGGAGAAAACCATGACAAAAAAGCCTCACATTAAACTTATCCACATTGGAGAGTACATGGCTGAAGTGGAAGTAGAACTGATTGAGACTCCCGAAGGATGGTCGCCCTATTTATCATTAGAAGACGCTCAAAAATTAGATGATGTCCGAGAAGCCCTTCGTCAAGGTGATCTACAAAAAGCTTCCAATTTAGCACATCTTTACAAAATTACCCCTCTTACCGTTTAACTAAACTTTGACAAGAAAAAATTAAAAAGCGATCGCAATCCTTGAAAACAGACAGCGATCGGCTAACTTGTAACTATCATAAGCAACATTATTGGAGGGCTGATAATTCTTCCCGAAGAATACGACGTAAATCGGACTGAGTGAGCGATCGCTCAGAAGGAGATTGGATATATTGTTTTAAAGCCTCATTAATTAGGGTTTGATAACCCATTCCTGCGGTTTCAGCCTGTTCTCGAAAATAAGCTAGAATCTCATCATCTAGATAAATGGTAATGCGTGTTTTTCCCTGAGAGGAAATGAGCGCCCCTCGTTTTCCTTTAGAAAAATCATATTCCTTTCTCATAAGTTTTTCTCTCTTGTTTTGTAGCACGACGAGCGGAAATCAAGGGAATGACTTCACCCCGCAAAGTATAAATAACCACTAATAGTGATCCCATGTTTCCCATCCCCACTGCAATAAAACGTTCTTCTGTTATACAATCGGGATCAAGATCATGAATAGCGAGGGGATCAAAAAACACCATTTCAGCTTCTGCAAAGGAAACACCGTGCTTTTGCCAGTTGGTTTTTGCTTTTCTGGGATCATATTCAAATGTTATACATACATTATATGTATCTTAGAAGGTTGAGTCAAGCTCAAAACCCCTTCAGAGTATCACACGTATCGCCTTACCTTCCCACTTAGAGGGGTATTCAGGGGGAATGACAACTGTGCCATGATGAAGAATCATTTTAAATTCAATCGCTTCCATTCGTTAAGTTTAATAAAGTGTTGTATCAAGTTTAACCCAATCAATCCATGGAGTTTTAGGGGATGAAAAAAAAGCCTAAAAAAAGGGACCGCTTTTTCCCAATCAAATATAATTTAGGTAGAAAATTGCCGAAAAATCGCTATGCTCAACGGGTACAAAATTATTGATGCTGATTCCCATGTCATTGAACCCCCCGCAATGTGGGGACAATACCTAGAACCTAAATTTAGGGAATTTGCCCCTTCTGCTGACATGAAAATCAAAGGAGAACCGATTAGTCAAAAAATCTCCCCACAAGTCCAAGCAGAAGGGAATAAGCAGATGATGCAAGCTCATCCCCATGCTTATCTCAACCGCTATAACCCAGAGTCCCATGTTCAATCTATGACACAAATGGGCATAGATGTAGCTTTTATTTATCCTAATTACGGACTGTGGTTATTTGCCATTGATAGCCTACCTGCTGAAGTGATGGGGGCTTTTGTCCGTGCTTACAATACATGGTTATATGAAGAATTTTGTAGCTATGACCCCGCTAGACTGAAAGGAGTCGCTGCAGTCAATCAACACGATCCCGAAGATATGGTCAAAGAGCTACACCGTATGGCGAACTTGGGCTGGAAGGCGGTTTTTTTGCGCCCTAATCCCGTTAAAGGCAGAATTTTGAGCGATCCAGCCTATGAACCCTTTTGGGCGGCCTGCGAGGATTTGGACATGGCTGTAGGAATTCATGAGGGACATTGGAGTCGTTTACCCACCACCGGTGCCGATCGATTTAACACCCGTTTTGCCCTTCATGCTTGTTCTCACCCCATGGAGCAGATGATGGCACTGTTAGCGTTAATAGAAGGGGGAGTGTTAGAACGTCATCCTCAGCTAAGAATCGGATTTTTAGAGTCGGGCTGCGGTTGGCTACCCTATTGGTTATGGAGACTTGACGAAGAGTATCAAGTTACACCTTGGGAGGTCAAAGATCGGGTAAGATTAATGCCATCAGAGTATTTTCGCCGTCAATGCTTTATTGCCGTTGAACCCTCTGAACCTTATCTGTCCCGGCTTATAGACTACATTGGCAGTGACAATATTATCTTTGGCTCAGATTATCCACACATGGATCATAAGCCCGATATTGTTAGTCAAGTGCTTAAGCTTGAGAAAGATTTAGCTAAGGAAACAGTAGAGAAGATACTTGCGGACAATCCTACCCGTTTTTATGGCTCAGTCTGAGTTTTTACAGTAGAATCAAATTTATTAACCAACTTCCTGGAGGAATTCACCAATGGCACAGGTCTTTACTCGCAGTTATGTTCAAAATTTACAATCAAATTTGTCTATAAAGATTGGACAAGGACCAAAATCGATCGATGGCAATCAATACAATGATTACTATTTTCAGCTACTTATTTTTGAAAATGAAGACCACCCTAAATTAGTCTATGGAACTAAGGAAGCTTTACAAACAAAATATAATTTAGATTCCTCAAGTTTTCCTAGCTCAGGAGCTAAGGTTGACCCAAGATTTTGCCCATCACAACCTAAGGATGATCCTTTAGCTCAAGCAGAATTGAGTACCGTTTATTTCTTATTACAAACACGAAAGCTATCTCAGATGATTGCTTACACATGGCTTGAGCCGGAAAAGATACCAGATGAAATGAAAGCAAAAGTGAATTTGGTTAGAAAAATTTTGAGATTTCCTCACCAAAAAGTGTGTACTTATTGGCTTGATCAAGAAGGTGAAGAACGTATAAGTGAGATCGATTTATCCAGAAAACTATTAGTAGATAGTAAAACCCACACCAAAAAATATAGTTGGTTGATTCAACCAGACAATATAAATTATGACTTTATTGCTTTGGCTCTTTTGCTGTGTGGGCAAGCTTTCTATAAAGATAAAGTTAACTTTTATTATCCCGATAAACATGAATATTTCGCCCAGATTTGGGAGCCAATTGGCAGTATCTATCAGCTAATCTTTGAATACGGCCTTGATGTTACTTGGGAGCTTTTTCATGGTGTTATGACAGAACTTGTTCATACAGGGAAAGATTTTCCAGCTGGTAAAATAACAGTCCCTTATCCACCCAGACCCAGTGAATTCAATGTTAGCCAATCTGACATTCAAACTTGGGCAAAGGCAAAAGAGCATGATGGTCCCTATCCATTTTATCCTAGCGAACATAGTGAAGACTGGAAGAATCACCAATTGAAGCACGTTTATCCACCTTCACCTTATATTCCCCTGAGTTGTTTGTAATTATCTTCAATTTTAATTATGAAAATTGGTCAGAGAATCAAGAGATGACGCAAATTGATCAGCTTGATTTTCTGACTGAACTGATAAGCCAATGGAAAAAAAATATCAAATCAGCGAAAAACTCTACGAAAGTGCTAACTCCTTAGTTTATCGAGGTTTTCGTCATGCCAATAATCAGGCAGTTATCCTTAAAATTCTCAAAGAAAATTACCCAACGCCATCAGAACTCACTCGCTATCAACAAGAATACCAGATCACTCGCTCTTTTAATGTTGATAATATTATTAAAGCTTATGAGTTACAGCGATATGAAAACAGTTTAGTTATGGTTTTAGAAGACTTTGGTGGTCAATCTTTAAAATCATTACTAGAGCAAAGTCAATTCAACCTAGAAGAATTTTTGAAAATTGCCATTAAGATTGCTGAAGCTTTAGCTGTTATTCATAAAGCCAATATTATTCACAAAGACATTAACCCTTCTAATATTGTCTATAACCCCAAAACCGAAGAACTTAAAGTTATTGATTTTGGTATTTCTAGCCAGTTAGCTCAAGAATTTATCAGCGTTATCTCTCCCCATCAATTAGAAGGAACGTTAGCTTATATTGCACCTGAACAAACAGGAAGAATGAATCGTGGACTTGACTATCGTAGTGATTTTTATGCCCTTGGAGTCACTTTTTATGAACTTTTAACCAACAGACTTCCTTTTGAAACTACAGACCCAATGGAGTTAGTTCATTGTCATATTGCTCAAGACCCTTTACCCCTACACGAACTGATTCCAGACCTTTCCTTGGCTGTGTCTAATATTATCAAAAAACTATTAGCAAAAACCCCAGAAGAAAGATATCAGAGTGCTTGGGGAATTAAAAATGATTTAGAAATTTGTCTCAATCAACTCAAAAGAGGGGAACAGATTCAGCTATTTTCTTTAGGAAGTCGGGAGCTTCCAGAAAAATTTCAGATTCCGCAAAAACTCTATGGTCGAGAATTAGAAGTTGAAAAACTCCTAAACATTTTTGAAAAAATCAATCAAGGCTCATCTGAATTGATCCTGATTTCGGGTTATTCTGGGATTGGTAAAACAGCTTTAGTCAATGAAATTTACAAACCAATTACACGCCAACGAGGACGAGTTATTAAGGGCAAATTTGACCAACTACAACGATATATTCCCTATTCAGCAATTACTAAAGCTTTTCAAGATTTAGTAAAACAGTTGTTAAGTGAACCAGAAAGACATCTTGAAACCTATAAAGACAAGATTCTAGAAACTTTAGGAAATAATGGTCAAATTATTGTTGAGGTTATCCCTGAACTCGAAAAAATTATTGGTAAGCAACCTCCTGTAGAACCACTGGGTAAAACGGAAAGTCAAAATCGCTTTAACTTATTTTTTAAGCGTTTTCTCACGATTTTTTGTCAACCAGAACATCCCTTAGTGATTTTTATTGATGATTTACAGTGGGCAGATTTATCTTCTCTAAATTTAATTGAGCAATTAATTTTAGAGCCAGATATTAACTATTTTCTCCTAATTGGTGCTTATCGAGATAATGAAGTGGAAACAACTCATCCACTAATGCACACTTTAGGCAAAATTAATCAAGCCCAAAAAACAATTAATACGCTCTCTCTTTCACCTTTAAAAAGCAGAGAGATTAATCAATTAATTGCCGATACTCTAAATTGTTCTAGAGAATTAGCTAAACCCTTAGGGGAATTACTCAGCAGAAAAACCGAGGGTAATCCTTTTTTCTTAACCCAATTGTTTTATTCTCTCTACGATAGAAAATTCCTGTTTATTAGGGAAAATTTAGATTTAAAGAAAGCGAAGTACACAAAACAAGTTTATTGGCAATGGAATATACAACAAATTGAAAGTTTATCTATTACTGATAATGTAGTTGATTTAATGGTGAATAAAATTAAAAAATTATCTCAAAATACGCAACAGGTTCTCAAGTTAGCAGCTTGTATTGGCAATCAATTTAATTTAGAAATCCTTAGGATTATTAATAATAAATCTGAAACTATTACCGCTCAAGAACTACAGTTAGCTCTAGATGAAGGCTTGGTGATTCCCCTAGACAAAAATTATAAAATTCCTCTATTATGGAATGGAGAAGATTTGTCAAATAACAAGCTACAAGATGCTTTTAACTATTCTGCTGATATTTATTATCGATTTTTACATGACCGAGTACAACAAGCAGCTTATTCTCTTATTTCTGAAGAAGAAAAAGAATGTTTTCATCAGCAAATAGGACGTATTTTATTAGAAAAATATCAAGCAGAGCATCAATTAGAAGATAAAATATTTGATACTGTTAATCAACTTAATCAGGGAGCAATATTAATTACCGATCAGTTAGAAAAAAATCAACTGGCTAAGTTAAATCTAAAAGCAGGAAAAAAGGCAAAAGCATCAACAGCTTATGATTCGGCTTTAAGATATTTAGAAAAAGGATTGGAATTGTTGACATTAAATAGCTGGAAAACTGATTATCAATTAACTCTAGAACTTTATGTTGAAACCTTAGAATCTCTTTACTTAAATACTAAATTTTCTCAAATTGAAAAAATATCTGACACTATCTTAAAAGAAGCTAGAGACATATTTGATAAACTCAAGGTATATGAAATACAAATCATCTACTACTTTACAATTTTTCAACCTCAAAAAGCGATAGATATTGCCCTCAATGTTTTACCAGAACTAGGTATCAAAATTTCTCTTCAAGAAAATGAAATCAAAAAAAGAATTAGTAATCGCCAGAGATACATAAAGTTGCTTTTAAAAAATAAATCGATTGAAGACTTGGCCGATAATTTGATAATGACTGACAATAAAAAACTAGCAGCTATTAAAATAATACTGCAAATTCGCTCTGCTTCAAATACAACTAATTTTCTTCTATTTACGGAATTAGTATTAACTTTAACTTATCTCTGTATCAAATACGGCAATCCTCCACAAGCTTCTACGATTTATGCTTTTTATGGAATGCTCATGTCGGGAATGACAGCAGAAATTGATTATGGTTATAAGTTTGGAAAACTAGCAATTAACTTATTAGAAAAAGATGATAATCAAAAATTTCAAGCCGAAATATTTTTTTTATATTATGCTTATATATGGTGTTGGAAAAATCCACTAAATGAGCAAGTCATTCAAGAAAAATTACTTTATGGCTTGCAACAAGGACTTAATACAGGACACAATGAATATGTTGGGTTTCTCGCACAGGCCTATTGCGCTATCAAGTTTTTAGGAGGATGCCAGTTAGAAGAAGTAGAACGAGATTGTGAAAAATACATTCATTTTGTGGAAAAACTTAATCAAGAGTATTCTCATAAATTCTTAGTTATTTTGACAAATACTGCTAAAAATGTACGAGATATTAATCACCATCAAGATTTTTTATTGCTAGGAACTTCCCAAGAGGAAGAAGATAAACATCTCCAAGAATATCTTGACCAAAATAATCAATGGTTACTATTTATTTATTATTTCGGAAGAATGATTGATTATTATATTTTTAATGATTTTGTTGCCTCCTTAGAAAACAGTCAACATACAGAAAAATATGTAGCGGTAACAAGCGGTGCAGCCCTATTTAAAGCACAACATAATTTCTATTCATCGTTGAGTTTTCTAGCTTATTATCATGACACAGAGCAAAATGATCAAAGAAAATTACTACAACAAGTAGATAACAATCAGCAGAAGATGGCAATATGGTCTAGTCATTGTCCAGCAAATTTTCAACATAAATATGATCTAGTTGAAGCAGAAAAAGCGAGAGTCTTAGGTCAAAACTGGGAAGCTCAAGAATTTTATGAAAAAGCCATTCAAGGAGCAAAAAAATATGAATTTATCCATGAAGAGGCTTTAGCCTATGAACGTGCCTCTGAATTTTATTTTACTTTAGGTAGAGAAGAAATCGCTAAACTATATCTCAGAAATGCTTATCATTGTTACATTCGTTGGGGTGCAAAGGCCAAAGTTAAACAATTAGAAGAAGAATACCCTCAATATTTATTAGGCATCAGCAATCAAAACAGATCTAAAGGACTGAGTACCACCATTTCAACTACTGGTAATGATGGAGCAGTTCTGGATTTAACCACTATTCTCAAAGCTTCGCAAGCGATTTCTGGAGAAATTAAACTGGAAAATCTCCTAACAAATTTAATGAAAATTGTCATTGAAAATGCAGGAGCGCAGAAAGGTTATTTGATTTTAGAACAGCAAGGAAATTGGGTCATTGAAGCTCAAGGAACAATTGCTCAAGAAACGGTTAATATACTACAATCAATTCCCATAGAATCTATCGACCATGATAACTCAATTCCCATTTTACCCACTAGCATTATTAATTATGTCGCTCGGACAAAAGAAACTATCGTTTTAAATGATGCCACATCTGAAGGTCAATTTACCAATGATTATTATATTGTGGCTAAAGAAACTAAATCCATTCTTTGTACTCCTTTACTCAATCAAGGTCAATTAAAAGGAATTGTTTATTTAGAAAATAATTTAACCACAGGCGCATTTACCTCAGAAAGAGTTGAACTGTTAAATATTTTAGTGGCTCAAGCTGCTATCTCTATTGATAACTCAAGACTCTATCAAACCTTAGAACAAAGAGTAGAAGAACGGACAAAAGAACTCACAAATACTTTAGAGGTACTGAAAGCAACTCAAGCAGAACTTATCTTTGAAAATGACCTGCTTAAAACTGCTGAACAACCTTCCAAATTTGTCTATCAAGTGGGGGGCAGTTTACCGATTGATGCACCGAATTATGTGGTTCGACAAGCTGATCGCAATCTTTATAAAGCTCTCAAACAAGGTCTATTTTGCTATGTTTTAAATGCACGTCAAATGGGAAAATCTAGCTTAATGGTACGGATGATGGGTCAATTACAAAAGGAGGGAATTAGATGTGCAGTAATTGACTTAACTCGGCTAGGAACAGACAATATTACCCCCGAACAATGGTATAAAGGATTAGCCGTTGATCTGCTCCGCAGTTTTGGATTAATCAAAGAATTGAAAACTTTTAAAGCTTGGTGGAGTGAACAATTAGACCTGCCTCCTGTACAACGATTAGGACAATTTATAGAAAATTTTCTTCTAGTTAATGACGATTTTAATCAGCGGCAATCTGGAAAATCGACTGTTATATTTATTGATGAAATTGATAGCATTTTAGGGTTAAAATTTGATGTCTCTGACTTTTTTGCTTTAATTCGTTCTTTTTATAATCAGAGAGCGATTCAACCTCAATTTCAAGAGCTAACTTTTGCCTTTTTTGGTGCTACCACACCTTCAGCTTTAATTACTGACCCCCAGAAAACACCTTTTAATATTGGTAACGCTATTGAATTAGCAAGTTTTAAAGAACACGAAGCTCAACCTTTATTATATGGGTTAACAGAAAAAGTCAGTAATCTTCAGACCATGCTCAAACAAGTCTTAAGCTGGACGGGAGGGCAACCTTTCTTAACTCAAAAACTCTGTCAACTGATGCGGGATAGTGAGCAACCAATCCCCTCTAATCAAGAAGAACAATGGTTGGCCAACTTAGTAGCAGAAAAAATTATTCAAGATTGGGAGATGCAGGATCAACCCGAACATTTAAAAACCATTCAAGATCGCCTTCTTCAAAGTCCAAACCGACCCCAGTTATTAACCTTGTATCGACAAATCCTCCATCAAGAACCAATACAGATTGATAACAATCCCTATTTACCTGAGTTATTTTTATCTGGATTAGTGGTAAAGCGTCACGGGAAAATGGACGTTCATAATCGGATTTATCAGACGATATTTAATAATGATTGGCTTGAGCGATCACTGTCTTAATACCATGGTTCAAAAATTTATTTATACTGAACCAGTATATTGACTTATAAAGTACTTTTGATACAACTGACAACTGACAATTGCTTTATTTTCTCTGAGTTTAATTAAACCCATACTATTAAGTTTGTAAGCAATAATTGGATCGACTATCATTGGTTGATTACCTTGACAAATATGTTGAAAAACATCGGCAAGTTCGGGTTGTTTTTGTAAACTGACCCAGTGCAGCTGTAAATGAGAGGAATAAATACCCGTTGATGTAGTTGCTGATTTGATTAAATCTGGCATCGTGATTTGCTCTTGGCTAAGATGATAAATCGCTAAATGAATCAAGGCAGGATGTCCCCCCACTAAGTCGATCAACTGTTGAATTTCGTTGTTTGCTAATTCATTTAATTGATATTTTTTTGCCAATTCTGCCACTTGTTCTTGACCAAAACCCTGTAACTCTATGGGTAATCCCACATTAAAAGGAGACTGTTCTAATCGCAGAGAAACATAAGATTCTGTGGATTGAACAATAATTAAACGTAATTTCTGCCACAGGGGAGATCGCTTAGATTCTTCATAACAAGCTCTGATTAAAGGTAAAAAATCTTCTGCTACTTTCGGATGTTCAAAGACTCGATGCACTTCGTCTAAAGCCAATACCAGTGGCTGTTTTATCTCTCGTAAAATATACTCTTCAAAATAAATTGTCCAACTCATTTTAATTCCTATATCTTCATCCCAATAATCATCTAATTTGGCTTCTAAATTCAACTGCCGAGCGCAATTACGGCAAATCCAGCGTAATAACTTGTTAAAATCTGCTATAATGTTTTGGTCTGCTTTTTGTAAATCTAAACTAACAATTTGATAACCGAATTGCTGTTGACAAGCCTCTAAAATTGTTAATAATAAAGACGTTTTCCCCCATTTTTTGGGAGCTTTAATGCGTACTAACGCCCCAGATTGGCCGATTTCCTCGATAACTTTTGCTTCAAGTTTTGTTTGTTTTAGATAATAATAAGAATTATAGGGAACAGGAGCATCGGGGTATTCTGGCCGCTCATTCTGAGGATATTCATTACCGCAATACTGAGGTGATTTAGAGTTGGTAAAATGAGATTGTAGTCTAGATAAAAAATTTTTCTTATTGATCGGTTCTCCGATCAGTTGCGAGACTCTATCATAGAGTCCTGGGGCAACTACATTGGCAAGATAGCCGCTACTATAACCGTTTTCTTGGGCAATTTCTTGATAGTTCTTTTTCTGCCAAAGTCCTCGCAATAATAATTGTTCTGTGTCATTAAGAGAGCGATTCTCAAGCTTGAGCAGTTGCCGATTAAGAATCTCTTGGATTTCCTCGAATTTCATTATTTTTCTCTAAGGTAAGAAGATTTGAGGGAATAGATTATTTGATTTTCCAGTTCCGTTGCAGCCAGAAACCCTGAATCTTGACATAACAGCACCGATTCAAAATAGAATTGGTATATTTGACAAACAAGCTGACGAGAACCAGTAACCGACAAAATTGTGCGATGGCAGCCCTGAGAGGGATTAGTTTCCCCCCTTGCTAGGAAATTATAGCATTTCTTGTCAAGGTCAATTACACGGCAGCAATTATCTCTTGATCATTTCTATCAAAACCCCTAAGTCTTCCGCGTCTAACCCCTCGATAATCCTATTAAGAATTAATTCGGAAAAATCCTCACAGGAGTTGACTAGACAGGGTTTTAGCAATCAGATGTACTGCATTTCAACTGCCTATTGAGAATTTTAGTACAGTGGCGGCTCCCAATCTTCGCGACAACGGTGAACAGTTACTGTTCATCCCTCAATACACTTGCTCCCAGAGCTTCTAGGGTTTCTTGCAGCATTTCAGCGCGAGATACATTACCCTGATCTTTCAATAATTGTAGGCCTTTTTGCCAAATCTCGATCGCCTCATTATAACTACCGAAAACTATATAAGCCACCCCTAGATTTTGGTAAATATCGGGATTATCGGGGTTTAACTTGAGAGCTTTTTTATAAGCTTTAATCGATTCTGGTAGCCGGTGCAGTTGTTTGAGAACCAGTCCTAAATTATAGTAACCATCGGCATAACTAGGATCAATCTCTACGGTTTTCTCAAAGATAGATAAGGAAGCTTCGTAGTTTTCTGCTTCGTATAATAACCCACCTAAATTATTATAAGCCCCCAGTTTTAATTTATCTAAAATTGGCTGCTTAATCGCTTTAATAAAATGATCGGCTGATTGCTTAAATTCCTCCACTGAATAATAATAATTAGCGAGATGATAATATAACTCGTATAAAATATGTGGATTAGAGCCATGGCATTTTAAACCGTGTTTGAGCAGCTTAAAACCCTCTTTATCCCTGCCAATCTTTAGATATAAACCTCCCAATTTACTACACACATAGGGATCGTGGGGATGTTGCTGATAAAAGCCATCCATGGCTTTTCTTGCCCGTTCAAACTTATCTAAGCTGGCTATTTTATCGACGGTGTAACCGTAGTGAAAGATAGCAATTTCTGGCAGTTCAACTATTTTCCAATCAGGCTCTTTTTTTAATAAAATGGCCACATTATCATCAATAATTGAGTGATAGGGTCGGGTAAAAGTGACCTGAGGATGTCGGCGAAATAGCCGCGCAATTAGAGAATAGGGTGATTGTATGGCTCCGATTTCATGGCGGATTAAATTAATGACTAAATTTTCCTCTTTTTCCATAGCCCGACGCATTTTCGGTACGATAGCGGGATTTAATTCCTCATCGGCATCAAGAACTAAAATCCAATCACCAGTAACATATTTTAAAGCCTCATTTCTAGCATCGGAAAAATTATCCCGCCAATCGTAGCTAGGAACTATGGCACCGTAACTTTTAGCAATAGCAATCGTATCATCGGTCGAACCCGTATCCATAACGATCATCTCATCCACCACCCCTTTAACGCTGTCCAAACAGCGCCGGAGATTTTCGGCTTCATTTTTGACAATCATGCAGAGACTAAGTTTAGGCATAACTTTACTCACTCTAGCGGTCAATCTTGAGGGATAGCGGCTAATCAATAACCCACCGATTACCGCTCACCCATTATCGATCATCTTCCGAGTCTACCTTAAACCGTTCTACCGAAGAAAGCAGCCCTCGGGAGATACTAACCAATTTTTGCAAGGAAACCGCCACCCGTTGGGATTCTTGGGAAGTTTCCTGAGCGGTTAACTCCACCGACTCCATAACTTGGGCGACATTGAGAGAATTTTCCCGTTGTTTGACCGTATCGGCGGTAATCGAGCGCACCAGCGTATCGATGCGGTTAGAAACTTGGATAATATCTTCTAGGGACTTCTTGGCCTGTTCCGAGCGCTCGGTGACATCGATAACCTGTTGAATCCCTTCCTCCATCGCCGTCATTACCGAACCCGTTTCTGATTGAATCTGTACAACGATCTGTTCAATTTCCTTAAGAGATTTAGCAGCTCTATCGGCCAACTGACGCACCTCATCGGCCACAACCGCAAAACCGCGGCCCGCCTCTCCCGCTCGCGCCGCTTGAATCGAGGCATTAAGAGCCAATAAATTAGTCCGCGAGGCAATCTGAGAGACTACTGCGACAATTTTCGAGATTTCCTGGGAAGCTTCCGCCAAACGCTTGACTTTTCGCGCCGTTTCTGATACAGTGTCGCGGATTTGCAGAATTCCCGCCACGGTTCTTTCCACGGAATCACCCCCCTTCAGGGCGGTAATCGAGGAAGTGCGGGCAACTTCTTCGGCTTCTCTGGCGTTTTCTGCCACCCGTTGAATTGAGTCGGTCATCATCTGTACCGAATTAAGGGTGACGGCCAATTCCTCCGCCATCCGCAGGGCATCGCTAGACTGATTGCGGGCGAAAGATTCACTATTGGTACTGGATTGATTCACCTGTTTTGCCGCTTTTTTCACCTGTCGGACAATTTCGCGCAGGTTTTGGATAGTCAAATTAAAAGCATCGGCCACCGCCCCTAAAAGATCGGCGCTCACCTCCGCTTCCACGGTCAGATCCCCCCTAGCCGCTCCTTCCACATCATCGAGAAGTTGAATCACTTGCCGTTGTAGGTCTTCCTGTCCCCTTTCCGTTTCGGCGGCGCGGCGTTGGGCCTCCGTGGTGGTAGTTACCACCACCTGGGCCATCTGATTGAAACGATTGGCCAATTGACCGAATTCATCTTCCGAGTAGATCGTCGCTTTAGCGTTAAAATTACCTTCCGAGAGATGAGCGAATTGGCTTTGCAGATCGTTGAGACTCCGCTTAATCTGACTAATGAGCAACTGTAAACCTAGCCAAGTTAGGGCAAAAGCTCCCAGTCCAGTTAATAACATCTCGGTTAGTACCGGTTGACTGAAAGGGGAAAGGCTGGCTGGGGCTGGTTTCGGGGCAACTTTTTCGGTTTTTTCCTTGCTATTCGGGCCCGGTTTGGCAGCCGATAGAGAAAATAGCCAAGAGGTGGTACTAACGGCAAAAATTAAGATTACAGGGGTAATACCCGCTAAAGCCGCTAGGATTAGTTGTTTTTTGCCTAAAGAAGCATTGACAAAAAAGGCTAATTTGCCCGGATTGACTTCCACCACTGGCTTGAGCAGGCGCTCGGAAACAGGGCCAAGATGACTATCTTTTTTGTCATCGGGGATTTTTAGACGAGAAGGATTAAAACTAGGCTCTCCCACAGCAGAACTGGCATTAAGGCGCGCACTGGGTTCGGGGACAAAACCAGCAGTTACAGTTTCCTCTCCCGAACGGGTAAATAGCTCCGATTCCCCCAGTTCTTCGGCTATATCCGTCAGATCCAGTTGGGAAAAACCGCCTAAATCCTCATCCTCATTATTGAGTTTTGGTTGCCTAAAATCTCCGGTTTCTTCCTCCTCGTAGCTTTTTTGAGTGACTATGCCCTGATTAAGGTCAGTTTTCGCCGCTTGTCGGTCGGTTGGGTCCGTATCAGTGACAAAAGTGCTTGTTTCTGGGGTATCGGGATAGGATAACCCCTGATCTCTCCCAGTGAAGGGATTTTCCCACCAGTCAGAGGAAGCCGTAAAAGTGGTTTCTCTCGTTGACCCTAACCCACCGCCCCACCCTTCCTGCAGCGTGTCAATCTCCTCTGCTTCTAAAAAGGGGAAAGGGGGTTCTCCATCCGGAGAATCGCCGGACAAATGGGAACCGTGAGAGCCTGAATCGGCCGGGATAAGGGAACTAAAGGCGGTTTCCTCCGATTCCCCAAAATCATCTCCATAGGAATCGACTGTACCCGCCGTAGGCTCCCCGATATCCTCGTCATTGAAAAGACCACTATCCCAGTCGATTGCATCATTTTGCCCGGGATCAGCCGCTTGCGACCGCCCAGACAAAGAATTGCTGAAACCTTGACTGGGATCGAAAGCTGCCTCGCTGTAGGCAATGCTTTCCGCAGCAGCGATCATAAAATCTCCATCCTCGGCTTCAAAACGCAATTGCTGAATCTGATCGAGACCCCGTCGAGCATAATCTACCAGATCAAAGAAATTGGGAGAATTTTTAGCCAATTCCAGCACTTTTTCGTAACGTTCCTCGGCCAAGCTGTATTGTTGTAGTCCTAAATAAATGTGTCCCTGTAAAAGCAGGACGTTGGGATCATCGGGATACTTGCCGATCATGTCTTTGACAATGACGGCGGCATCCTCAAGGTTGCCCTGGCAATAGGCGGTGTTAGCCTTTCCATAGAGTTTCGCATATTCTTTCCCTGACGGCATTTGCCCCTCCCCTAGTAAAGATAAAGTGATCAAGTAGTTAGTAGTTTCAAGAAATAATTGCTATAAATGCTATTCTGCTATTTTTTTGAGGTTTTAAGCCGCCCAACGGGCAGAACGGAGTATGGCCAGATGATCGAGTAGTCTTAAGGTTTTTTTTGATTCTTGGCCCAGAATCCACTCTCCCTGCACATAGGGGGCGATCTGATCGGGAATACTGACGGCACTACCTAGTTTATCTGGGTCGAGCCATTCCATATCTCCCAAACGTTGCACCGCTAAACCGAGGATCTTTTCCTGTTCTTCGATCACAATTACGGGAATTTCGGATCGATCGGTATTTAAGCGGCTATTATCCCCCAAAAATTGACCGAGATCCGCCACCCAGATCACTTGACCCCGGAGATTGATCGCACCGAGGAGCAAGGGTGAAGCATTGGGAATTGGGGTAATGCGATCGAGTGGTTGCTGTATTACCTCGCAAATGCCCACAGCACTAAGGGCAAACTCGTCCTGAGAGGGTAGATAAAATCGTAAGTGCAGTTCACCGACGGGAGTTTGTAATTCCTGAGTGTCGGGGGCGATATTTTGAGCGTCACCAGCAAAGAAATCGGCGTCGTTAAGCATTTGTTTGGTTCTCTTGCAACTAATAGTTCGTTGACGCTCCCCGCTCTAAAGAGACGGGGATTCTTCGTTCATTGAGTCTCCGTTAGCAAGCAGGATTTCTCCAACCAACCAAGAGGGAATCTCTCCCGAAGCGTTTAAAGTTTGCGTGCGCCCCACGCTACTTAATCCCT
>NZ_JAJTDH010000057.1:0-34969 GCF_021300285.1 Microcystis sp. 49638_E5
ATAAATTGCTGTATTGCAAGCATAGTCAGCTTTTAAAGATAAATTATTGTTTTATTGGTCAGCAATAATTGTCTGTTTTTTCTTTAATTTTACATGACAAGTTCGGAAGAGCCTAAAAAAGTAATCGAGTTTCTATCTAAATAATCCATCAATTGAGGAAAAAATAACTCGATAAATTCGATAAAAAAGGTGGAGATTAACTCCTTAAATAAGCGGTCATGGTCAATATTATTAGTCATGTAATATCATCTTAACGAATCTGATCGATGAATGACTACTCTTCTCTATTATATTCTGAAAAGTCTGTTTTGGCAACGGATTGTTATGACCTCACCCCCTTAAACTACGAGGGGAGGGGGAACTACGAAAAGAGGGGGATACTTTCCGCAAAAAACCCCACAGAAAACGGGTTTCTTCAAGAAACCCGTTTTCTAGGTGACTTAATACTTCTTTCTAGGGTTCATCATAATTGGCGATTGTTGGGTTCATTTGAGATGAACTATGACGGTATTTGGCATCATCCCCAGACGACCAGTTAAGCCGCCAGTTAACCTGACAGTATATATTAAGAAAAGCAACAAATACTTTACAGATAAACAAAAATATGCAACAAATTCTAGGATTAGAGACACAAGCAAAAATTTGGCATTGGCGGGGATTCAAAATCACCTATCAAAGTGCGGGGGAGACGGGACCTGCGATCGTGCTTGTGCATGGATTTGGGGCATCTTGGGGACATTGGCGCAAAAATATCCCCGTTTTAGGCGAAAAATGTCGCTGTTTTGCCCTAGATTTAATTGGTTTTGGCGGTTCCGACAAACCCGAACCGCAAAAGGAGATCGATTACACTTTCGAGACTTGGGGGGCGCAAATTGCCGATTTTTGTCGGGAAGTGGTGGGGGGGCCTGCTTTTTTGGCGGGTAATTCCATCGGTTGCGTCGCCATTATGCAGGCTGCCGTCGATTATCCCGATTTTGTCCTTGGGGTAGCGGCGATTAATTGTTCCCTCAGACTACTGCACGAAAGAAAACGGGAGGAATTACCCTGGTATCGTCGTTTAGGCGCGGATATTGCCCAAATAATTCTCAAAAATAAAGCAATTGGGGCTTTTTTCTTCCAACAGATCGCTAAACCCCAGACAGTGCGTAAAATTCTCCTGCAAGCTTATCGGCGCTCGGAAGCGGTAACAGAGGAATTAGTAGAAATAATCCTAAAACCCGCCCGAGATCCAGGAGCGATCGAGGTTTTCCTCGCTTTTACCGGTTATTCTGGCGGCCCACTCCCAGAAGACCTGCTGCCGATTCTCCCCTGTCCGGCCATTCTGCTTTGGGGTAGCGAGGATCCCTGGGAACCCTTGTCCTTGGGCCAAGAATTAGCAAGATTCCCGACAGTAAAACAGTTTATCCCCTTAGCTGGTTTAGGCCACTGTCCCCAGGATGAAGCTCCAGAAATAGTTAATCCGATTTTATTAGACTTCCTGCAAGCTCCTATCTAGGGTTTGCGGCAAAAAGTTTGTTGGTGGGGGTAGGGTGTGGGGTGTAGGGTTTTACCCATTTTCAGGCGGTCAATTACCTAATTTTCAGGGAAAAAGTCCCTGACTTTTCCCCCCAATCACTCCAATCGCTGGTACTTTTTGATTTCAAAAAAGTCTAAAAATATTATCCAACAAGGTTTTTAGATTTATTCAGCAAACCCTATCTAAGTTCCTCTAGTAACCAGAAGACCGGGTATCAATCGGTTGTTGGATGGAGAAACCTCGGTTAGTAGTTTGAGGAGGAACTTGATTGGGGATGCCATTATTGTTGGGTGCCATTCCCTGATTGGGATAACCAGTGACGTTAGGTTGACTGCCGTAAACGGGGGCCTGATATACGGGGGGTTGATAATAGTTGGATTGGTTGCTAGAGCCGGGGACCGGGTTAGGGTTGGCATTATTCCAGGAGGGTAGGGGCTGAGTATTTTGTTGATAAGGGGAATAATTTCCTTGGGGGTTGACTTGATTCGGGTTGCCCCCGGGGTTGAGATTAGGAGAATTATTCAAGTTAGTAGTCCGTGAGCGATTTTCGATTTCCCTTTGTAAAGGATAATTGCTATTGTTGCCACTAATCGGTTGCACTTGAATCGGTTGCAGAGTTTTACTAGCCTTCGGTGCCTGATTTTGCTTAGTCTGCGGCATTAACGGGGCGAATAAAGAGGGTTTCTGGTTGTTATTGGGATTAGTATTTAAAGGATTAAAAGGCTGCGGCGAGGCCGGTTCGTTCGGGGGAGCGGTATTATTATTGGCAGGAGTGGCCGGCATTGTTGCAGGACTGGGGAGAGGAGCATCGGTAATCTGCTTAGTCTGGATTTCGCGTTCCTCCAAGGACATTCCTGGGGTATCTAATACCGAACCCAACCATTCAGGATTCTGTTGATATATCGAGAAACCAATTAGAGCCAGGGAAAATATTCCTAGCGGCAGCCAAAATAAAGGTTGGGCAAAGGGTTTTAATCCTGCCAAGAAATAGCGCATGGAAGAAGAATCTTTATAGTCACTCATACCGCTTCACCCTCTATAGGTTTTCCTCCATGTTATCAAATCATTAAGCAGTGATCAGTGATCACTGCTTAATGATCAGTTATCAGTTCACTGAGAAAACTCCCCACACCCTACACCCCACACCCCACACCCCACACCCTACACTGTTCACCGACTAGGTACTGATACTATTTGGGAACAATTGTCAAACAATTGTAAAACTTCGTTATATTTAAGGAACATTTGAGAGACTAAGGAGCAGCGGAGTTGTGGCTTTATACGCGGATTTGCATCGGCATTTAGGGGGATCGGTAGTACCGAGAATTCTCTGGCGCTACTTTCACAGACATGAGCGGGATTTAGCGGCTAAATTCCCAGAATATCCCGCTTTTGAGGAATTTTACACCCGCGAACGCAATAGTTTAGATGAGTATTTGGAATTACACACCCTAGTCGAAAGTGTTCAAACCGCCCAAACTTTGCCCTATTTTATCTATCGTCTGATTCGCGGCGCTTACATCTTCGAGAATCTTGCCTATTTAGAATTGCGCTATACTCCCTACTATCGCACCGACGAACATTTGAACCAAACAGAGCGAATCGAGCAAATGCGATCGATTGTCGAAATCGTCGGTCAAGCCTCGAAAATGAGCGAATATCCGCTCATTACCAGTCAAATTCTCTGTATGCACTCGCGACTTCCCTACGAAGTCAACAAAGCGATCGTTGATCTGGCCCTAGGGATGAGAGAATACGTCTGTGCGATCGATATTGCTGGGGGTGATTCCCACTACCAAACTCGACTAGAGGAATTTGCTGGTTTATACAGTTATGCCAGGGAAGAGGGTTTAAATACCACCGGCCATCTTTACGAAACAAAGGACGGTTGTTATCCCCAATTACTGCCCTATCTGCAAAGAATTGGTCACGGTTAAAGATAGTCTTCGATCGCTGTTTTGAAGCGGGGGTTGATATTGCTATCTGTACCGATAATGCTGGTTTACACAATGTCCGGCTGCCCTTCGAGTACGAAAATTTACTCACCCTGGACGTGATCGATTTTCGACAATTACAAGCTTGTCAAGATGCGGCTTTTCGTCATGCTTTTGCCTGGCCCTATAGTCAAAAACCCGCCTCACTTTTAACCGGTTTGTTATCAGTGGATAATCCCAAATTACCGGTTTATCAGTAACAGAATTAACTATAGTTCGGGTTAAGCAACTTCTTTGCCGCTCCCGAACTATAGCGTTTTTCGACTCTCCTGCATGGGGTTTGGGGAATTCTACTGAATCTTGATTAAACTCAAGCCAAAGAGAGTATAAGTACACAGAGAACCGAGACCGAACATCAGGGAACGAGCGATCGGGACATTAGTGATATAAAAAAGGGAAAATAAAAGCCGGAGGATCACGAAAGCGATCGCACAGTTAGCGGCCAGGGATGAGGAGACTCCTGTAACGTAGGCCATGAGAGCAGCGGCACTATAGATCATAAAGGTTTCAAAACCATTTTGATGGGCCCAAGTTGCTCGTTTAGCGTAGTCTGGGAGTTGGTCGAACATGGCCCGGGGAGCGGAGGTATTGTAACCCACCTTAGCTCTAGCGTAAGCCACCAGCAGAAAAGGTAGATAGACAGAGATAGCGGCGGCCACTATCGAATAGAGAAGAATGGCACTGACGGAGAGATTCATCGCTGAATTTAGTCAAAATAAAATAGGGTAACTAGCTTGCGTTGATCTTCCGCTTCCGCGCAGGTTTGCAAAAGGGTTTGACTGTCGTGGAAAGCAAAACAGATTAACTGTTGACAACGATTGATAATCTCGCGATTACAGAGGCTGCTGGCTTCCCCTAGGGATAGATGGTCATTTTCGGGACATTCCACCAGATGGATAACCTGCTGGAGTTGTTCTTGGGATTCCAGGGGCTGGCGATCGAGACTTTGGGGTAAGATCACGGTTAACAGATTAGGATCTGCCCGCATTGCCCCCTTAATGACGGCGGAATTGGTTCCCGTCGCCCCGGAGGTCATAATCCGATTGCCCCCCAGCACGAGGGCATAGGCCATCATTTCGATCAATTGCTGGTGTGTGATGGGAACGTGACGGGAACCCAATAAGGCGACGCGCTTAGAACCGGTCTGCTGAATGGCGGCTAGTTCTTGAGCTAGAGTGTCTAGGGTGTTAGTGGTATCTACAGATTGACTCAAAGACTTTTACTGCAAATTCGGACTGATTAACCGTCCGTTATTGTAGCATCGAATTGTCATGATCGGAAATTTGGCCAGAAAACCCCAGCTACCGATCGAGGTGTTCTTTCTGTGGTGGTCCCCTATGATCCCTCAGAAATTGTTATTGGTGGGGAAGTGCCTCTAGATTCTACGGTAAGATAGGTGCATAGACGATATTTACCCCAGAGCCATGACCACTTCTCCTGTTCCCCAAGGGGACGATTTTAGCGATCGCCCAATCCGTCCCGTACAATATCGGGATTTGGAAGACATTGAAGCTTTAACCCTAGATGACTTCGATGAGGATATTGATCGTCGCGCCCAAAATTTCCGCACGCAGGTGCAACGGGTGCGCCCTTGGTTTGGGTTGTTTAAAATTCTCAGTCTTTTTCCCAATCCTCTCCAACACCGTTTTCATGTCTATGTAGCTGAGTCTACGGCGGATCGGGGAGAAGAAAGGAAAATTCGCGGGGCAATCCAAGTCACCCCTTTTAATAGTAGTCGCAGCACTTGGCGGGTGGAACAGGTGCGGGTGCATCCAGGGGAGTCTTTAAGCGAACCCAAGGGCATCGGGGCGCAATTACTGCGTTATTGTCTAGAAACGGTTTGGGAAGCCCGCACCTGGGTGTTAGAGGTTAATATCAATCAAAAGGACAGTTTGGCGCTTTTCCGGCAACACGGTTTTCAGCCTTTAGCAGAATTAACCTATTGGTCTTTACCGCCGCAATTATTACAGGAATTGAGCAAACAAGAGGCAGATTTACCGAATTTACTGCCCGTGAGCAATGCTGACGCTCAATTACTTTATCAGTTAGATTGTGTGTCTATGCCGCCGCTACTGCGTCAGGTATTTGATCGCCATATCCAGGATTTTAAAATCAGTTTAGTTGATAGTTTGTTCGGTCGCTGTCAGAGTTGGTGCGGCGGTCCGCAAATTAGTCGCGGTTACGTTTTTGAACCACAACGAAAAGCGGCGATCGGTTATTTTGAATTAATCCTATCTAACCAAGATGAGCGACCCCATCAAGCGAAATTAATTGTCCATCCCGCCTACACTTGGCTCTATCCTAAGTTATTAATCCAGATGGCCCAGATCACTCGCAAGTATCCCCCTCGCTCGCTAGAGTTAATATCTGCTGATTATCAGCACGAAAGACGGGAATATCTGGAACAATTGGGAGCGATCCGCAGTTCCCACACCCTGATGATGTCGCGCTCGGTATGGCACAAAATCCGCGAAACTAAGCCAGAAAATTCCGCCCTGGCAGAAATGCTGCAGGGTTTACAATCGGTGCCGCGAACTCCCATCCCTAGTCGGATGTCTTGGTTAAAATGGCCCAATAATCCCCCCCTGGACTCCCTCGACAGTACGGGGGAACTTCCCCCAGTTAAACCGCCCTCGGAACCCCCCGATCAGGGGCATCCAGTGTAATGGAAAGAGTCGCTGCCCTGGGCTTGGATATCGGCAAAAAACGGGTAGGAGTGGCAGGATGTGACGGTACAGGTTTAATCGCCACTGGTTTAACCACGATTATCCGTTCTTCTTTTGTTGCCGACATAGCACAGTTTGATGCGATTGTCAAGGAAAGAAATATTAAGATTTTGGTGGCGGGACTGCCCTATACCATGGCGGGAGAGTTAGGATTTCAGGCCCAACAGGTGCAAAAATACGCCCAGAAACTAGCCATCGCCTTGGATTTGCCCCTGGAATACATTGATGAGCGTTGCACGTCCCTAGAGGCGGAAGAATTCTTAAAAGCCAAAAAACAGTTTTCCTCTTGGGATAAGGGAGCGATCGATCGGGAAGCGGCGGCGATTATTTTACAACAATGGCTCGATCGCCGACGGCGAGTTAATAATTCAGGAGACGGGAGACAGGAGACAAACTAATAAATACTCTTGCCTCTTGCCTTTCCTAACTGATAACCGATAACTGATAACTGAATTTAGATAGACACTTCGCTTAATTCGCGAGTGAGATGATCAAAGGGTTCAGCGATCAAAGAGGTGTCGGCAATACCCGCCTCAGCAGCCATGGTTTGAATCATTTCGCTCATGATTTGGATACCGCGCACCGTCGGACCGATGGGGACACCGAGGGAATTATAGGTTTCCCGCAGTCCTTGCAGTACCCGCTCATCTAGAACATTAGTATCAGCAGCTACTAGGGCATAACTGGCATAGCGGAGATAGTAATCCATATCCCGCAGACAGGCAGAATAACGACGGGTGGTGTAGGCATTACCCCCGGCGCGGATCAATTCGGGAACTTCTTCAAATAGACGAATCGCTGCCCCACGCACGAGCGCCGCCGAATTAGCGTTAATTAGGGCGGCGGCAGCTAGACGGGCAGTTCCCGAGGCAAAATATTGTTTAAGATTATCGATCGCATCTCGATCGAGATAACGTCCGGTGACATCGTATTTTCTAATCAGGCTAGTTACCGCGTCTCGCATTATTAAGTTTCTCCCAACAGCAATAAAGACATTTTTGAGTTTCACTTCATTTATAATCTCACAGGGTTGAACTTCGGGGGATATCCCTAGTCCAACTCTCTTGCTTGTCTAACAATTTGTTGTTTTTTTGAGACATTTCTTTACATTTAAGGCATTGGCTGGACTTGCTCTGGGTGGCGGAATTATCCCTTATTAGTCGAGTTGGTGGACGAAGCGCTCAAAATGACGAGATTATCCCGATGAATAATGGTTTCTGCGGCCCTATAACCCAATAAACTGGCAATACGCTCGGAATGTTGACCTTTAACTCGATCGATCTCCTCACTACTATAATTAACAATTCCCCGGGCCAATTCCTGGCCTTCTTGATCGCACAATTGCACCGATTCCGAGGCGCTAAATTCCCCCTCCACTTTGGTGATTCCGGCCGCGAGGAGGGATTTTCCCCCCTGACAAATGGCTTGAATCGCCCCAGCATCGAGATAGATTTGACCCATGGGCATTAGTCCGTAGGCGATCCAGCGTTTGCGGGCGTTATCACTGCGTTTTTGTGCCTCAAAACGGGTTCCAATCGCCTCTCCTGCCATAATTTTTAAGATATTGCTGGGCTGCCGTCCCCTAGTAATCGCCATTTCTACCCCGGCGCTGGTGGCAATCCGGGCCGCGGCCAATTTAGTCGCCATACCCCCGGTCCCCCACTGACTGCCACTACTACCGGCATCGATCGATAGTTGCGCTAATTCTGCGGGACTAACTCGGGCAATGGCCGCAGCTTCGGGAAATAGCCGCGGATCGGCACTGTAGAGGCGATCCACATCGGTGAGGATAAATAACCAGTCAGCCTCGATTAAACTGGCTACAAGGGCTGATAAAGTGTCATTATCGCCGAATTTTAACTCATCGATCGCCACCGTATCATTTTCGTTGACGATGGCAATTACCCCTAATTCAAACAAAGCCTGAAAAGTATTATAGGCGTTGACATAACAGGTGCGTTCCATCAATTCGGGACGGGTCAGCAAAATTTGGGCGATCGGTTGACCAAGACTGGTAAAGAGGTCATCATAGATCCGCATCAGACGACCTTGACCGACGGCTGCGATCGCTTGTTTGAGGGCGATTTTTTTCGGTCTTTCCTGTATTCCCAGACGACGGCAGCCCACCCCCACGGCCCCGGAAGATACTAATACCACCCGATGACCGGCAGCGCGCAACCGGGTGAGGACTTCCACTAAAGCGGCGATCGTGGAGAGGGATAATTGGCCGGTTTCATTATCGGTCAAACTGGAAGTACCGATTTTGATCACTATGGTTTGGTTCATCGTCAAGGCGCTTTTTTTGGAGGTTTTGCTAAGTAGGTAGGCGTTAAAAATTATCAGACACCCCCGTTATCAAGGGTAGGGTTGATTCATGAATCAACCCTACCTTATTAAGGGGGGCAGGGGGGATCGAACCTAAAATCGATTTTTAATTTAATTATAACCAGCTACTTAGATAGCCAAAGCTTTGATGGCAACTTTAATTAAAGTATAAAAACGGGGTTCAGTCACGTTGACTTCTCTAGCTTGTTGTCGATTTTTGCCTAATAAACCAATGCGCTGCCCTTTCTGCACGACTAAAATATCGCCCTGTTCATTTTTGATGCGAATCTCGTTTACATCACCCCAAAAACTACATTGATACATTTTATCTGCGTGCATAAAAATTGCTTTTTTAATATTATCATTTTCTTGGGGTAATCGCACTCCCACTAATTCAATTTCTATGGTTGTATTACCATTCCAAGTATTTTCTTTGAGTTTATAGGCAATATCTAAACGAGTTGGTAAAGGACAATATTCGCCCCAACGCCAAGCTAGGGCTTGAATTCTGGTATCATCCCTTTGAGCCAGCAATAATTTTAAATGATTTTTTCCGATAGTTTTCTGTTCTACTATTCGCACGTTAGGAGTCCAAAAAACGGGTAATTCATTGCCAATTCCCCAGGGTTGCAAACTATCAATTTGTTGAAAAAGTTGCAGGTTTATTTGTTTAAAGTCTAGGATAGTGTCAACTTTAATTAAAGGTTTTAATTGTTCTATTTGTAAAATTTTGTGAGAAAATTGACTTAATCTTTGTTTAAATGCTAGTAAATTAGCTGTGGGTAAACTAAAACCCCCCGCCATTTTATGACCGCCAAATTTTCCTAGTAAATCTTGGCAAAATTGCAGGGCTTCAAAAACGTGAAATTCTTCAATTCCTCTGGCAGAACCGCGAATTTTACCTGGCTCTTCTTCCTCGTAAGTACCAATAAAAACCGGCACTCCGTAGCGTTCCACTAAACGGGAAGCTACAATACCAATTACCCCATGATGCCAATCTTTTTCGACTAAAACTAAAACTCGATCTTTTTGCCAAAGAATCGGAGTTTCTTCCACTAATTTAATCGCTTCTTCTTCAATTTTTTCGCACAATTCTTGACGGGTACGATTAATTTGTTCGCACTGCATCGCTCTTTCTAAGGCAATTCCGGCATCATCGGTGGTTAATAATTCAATAACTATCTGGGGATCACCAATTCTACCAATGGCATTAATTCTCGGCCCCAATTTAAACCCAATATCATCCGGTTGTAATTGCTTTTGTTCCTCGCTAATTCCCGCTATTTGCATCAGGGATTGAATGCCGACTAATTGGGATTTGGGTAATTTTCTTAAACCCCGTTTTAACCAGCGACGATTTACCCCGATTAATGGGGCTAAATCTGCTATAGTGCCTAGGGTAAATAATGCTAATAATGACTCGGTTAATCCCTGTAATTTACCCATTTTTTGGGCAGTTGTCACCGCTAAAATATAGGCGACTCCCACCCCCGCTAATCCCTGATAGGGAGAGTTCGGGGTTAATAATTTTGGGTTGAGAATAGCGGAGGCATTTGGTAAAATTGGCGGCAGATCGTGATGATCGGTGATAATAACTTTTAATCCTAATTCTATCGCTAGGGCGATCGGTTCGTGAGCGGAAATACCATTATCAACGGTGAGAATCAATCCGACTCCCGACTCGGCAAATTCTTCGACAATGCGCTGATTAATTCCGTATCCCTCTTTCATGCGACTGGGTATGGCATGATTTACCCTAGCGCCGAGATGTCTCAAGGCTCTTAACAGTAAAGATGTACTGGTCATGCCATCGGCATCGTAGTCCCCACAGATAGCAATTTTATCGCCTCTGGCGATCGCTTTTACTAATAAATTGACACTTTTTTCTAAGTCGGGAAATTCCCCCAGGGGAGAGGGTAAGGTATCCGCTTCAGGATCTATATAAGTTTTAGCTAATTCGGGGGTATCAATACCGCGATTAATTAAGATAGTTGCTAATAAGGATGATAGTCCCATTTCTCGCGCTAACCCCTCGATTTTTTCGGGATTAGTCGCGGCAATATACCAGCGTTGGATGGGATATTTGTAGGTCATTTTTTGTTAAGGAAAAAGGTAGGGTGCGTTACGCTGCCCTAACGCACCAAAAATAAGGTTAAAAGCGGATTTGGATGGCCCCAGCAGGAGGTTGAAAGGGGAGATTATTATTATTAATTCTCAGGGGAGAACCAGGTATTACCTGCACATTTGGGGTGGTGGGTTGACTTTCGTTGGTACTCAGTAAAGTCAATTGATTAATACTAGGATTAATCGCAAATTGTTGGGTAATGACTCCCGACGGACAACAGGAAGGATCCCGGGGGAGAAATCTTCTCATGTTGACGGTAATCATACCATCTTTAGCGCTCAGATTATCGACAATTACTCGATCGGCTAACAGGACAGTATCGGTGTTAGTGGCAGTACCGTTATTATCGATCACTAGGGCTAAATAATGTAATTGCTGTTGATTTCTAGTAATCACTCTTAACACGACAATACCATCAGTCCTTTGATCATTATTATAGTCCCCCATCAAGGCTTCTCGGCTGACTTGCACTCCTAAAATTGGTCCTTCGTTAGATTGAAAAATACCATCACTGAGAATTACGGAACCCCGATTAGGAATGTTATAGACGGTATTTCTTAAATTATCGACGCTCAGGGGTGTAGATTGGGCAAGTAAGGGCAGAGAATTATTTAATAGTAAACTGATACCCAGGAGAATAGATTGAGGCAAAATTGCTAATTTAATCATGGTTGTAATGGATTGGGTATATTTTCTTGAGTATCGAATAACCGCACGTTATTAATGGTACAAACCATCCCCTGTTGTGCTGCTAATTGCTCTCGCCATTGGCTTAATTGTTGTTGACCATTACTACCATTTAACCAGTAAACTGTCAAGAGGCCGAGGGTTTGTTCTGGTTCACAGGAAAAGCTGAGAGTTTGAGCGGGTATATCGGCATTTCCTTCACCACATTGCCAACCTTGTTTTTCAATTAATTCTTTCCAACCTTGCACTTCTTTAGCAGCCACGGCAATGCGTTGATCTCCTTGGTTACAAAGCCAATTTTTCTGCTGGGTGGGATTATTCGGTAGATCACCAAGATTGGGCGAATTTTGCTTAATTGGGGGCAGCGAGGGAACTTGAGCATGAACGGAAAAAATCGGTAGTATTAACCAAGTACCGATGAGCATTTTTAACAGTTTCATCCTTTAAAATTGTGATATTTAGGGATTTATGCCTTTAGAATATCACGTTTTTGAGGTATGGATAAAATACTCTCTTAAGATATGTTTAAATCTTTAATTATGGTTTCGATCGCATCAAAGGAAAATTCTCTGGCTAACTGTTGTAAACCTTGGGCAAGGGTAGCATAATCGGCGGGAATTTCTGCGGTTAGGGCGATAATTTTTTCATCATCACATTCTCGCGCCGCTTGTTGCAATTGTCCAATCCAGGCGGGACTGATTAATTTTAATAGGGATTGCAGGGAATCGAGGAAAACTGGCGAATAATTGGGCTGATTTGGCTCACTATCGGCATAAATATATTTTAATCCTAGATATTCGCTCATTTTTTGCCAGATCACTTCCTCTCGGAAAGGTTTACGCACGAAATCATCACAACCAGCGGCAATAACCAAGGCGCGATCCTCTTCAAAAGCACTGGCAGTTAGGGCAATTATCACCGTTTTTCCGCGATTATCAGCCTCTAACCGCCGAATTTCCCTGGTTGCTTCGTAACCGTCCTTCACTGGCATTCTCATATCCATCCAGATAAGATGAGGTTGCCATGCTTGCCAAATTGCGATCGCTTCTTGACCATTAGCGGCCTCTTGCACGGATAATCCTAGGGTAGCCAGGAGTTTCAGCAACAGTAAACGGCTTTCCGGTCGATCATCGACGACTAATATGCGATATTTAGGCTGATTTTCGGCTAAAGCGATAACTTTTGCCCTATTGGTTTCGGTTTTAATCTCATTTTCCCCCACCAAACCCACCTGAATATCAAAACTAAAAACACTTCCTTGACCCAGAATACTACTAACTCCGATCGCACCCCCCATCAACTCAACAAATTTTTTACTGATAGGTAAACCTAATCCCGTCCCCTGTTGGGATTTTCGTCCCGTTTCCGTTTGGTTAAAGGGTTGAAATAGCTTATAAATCTCCTCTGGGGCGATTCCTGCGCCTGTATCTTCAATTTCCCAGAGCAATCGCTGATAATCTCCTGTTTTATCCCCTACTTTTACCCGGAGAGTCACCCCTCCCGACTCGGTAAACTTCAATCCGTTACCCAAGAGATTGATTAACACCTGTCGCAATTTACTTTCATCAGTACATATATATTGAGGAAGAGCGGAGCTGCGCTCAAAAATTAAGCTCAAAGCTTTTGCCTGCGCTTGTGGACGTAGCATTTCGGCAATATTATCTAAAAGAGCGTATAAATCGAAATTACTGGGATTAAAAACCGTTCTTCCCGCTTCTATCTTCGACATTTCTAGAATATCGTTGATTAACTCTAATAAATGTTCCCCGCTACGATTGACAATTTCCAAATATTGGCGATATTCACTGCTGAGGCTGCTATCCCGGGATATTAAGCGAGTAAAACCCAAGATAGCATTAAGAGGAGTGCGTAATTCGTGGCTCATGTTAGCTAGAAACTCACTTTTAGCTTTATTTGCCTTAACTGCCACTTCTTTAGCCTCTTTTAATCCTTTTTCCGCTTCATATCTACTTTGTGCGATCGCAATTAATTCTCCCAGCAACCGGACAAAGGTGACATCTTCCCCTGTCCATTGCTTTTCTGCACTTGCATCCAATCCCAGATAACCCACCGTTACCCCATAACTATCCCACATGGGAACGATTAAGAGACAGGGAGTAGGACTATGAGCGAGAATAGTTCTTTCAGGGATAGCAGTAGCGGGTAAATCGTCTAAAGAGTTCAGTTTAACTGGAATACCGTTTAATAATTGTTCAGAAAACCAAGGAAAGGTTTCCGTCGAGAGATTTTGTGATTCTTCCCGAATCGGGATAACTTGCGGATAGTCGGGGTGACAGTATTCATAAACCATACTCCACTGCTGACGACAGGTGGAATATTGAATAATGTAACAGCGCGCACTCTGGGTAAATTGACAGAGCAGTTCTAGGGTATGATCGATCGCCAAGTGGATATCTTGAGAAATTAGTAATCTTGTCACCCGTGAGAGCAAGTTATCGCGATAGGCCTGCATTTCTAGGGCTTTTTCCCGTTTTTTAGACTCTAGTTCCTCAAAATCACTCATAATCAGTTATCAGTTATCAGTTATCAGTTAAAAGGGTTTGGGTGTTGGGGTTGTCGGGTTTGAGGGTTTTAGTTGAATTTCCCCATCACCCCATTTCCCTACTTCCCCATCTCCCCGTCTCCCTAATCAAAAAACAGGAAACTTTTCCCCTATTATGTTCTATAGGAATTTTACCGAATCAATATGCTCAAATT
The DNA here is from genome assembly GCF_021300285.1 of Microcystis sp. 49638_E5. NCBI lineage: Bacteria > Bacillati > Cyanobacteriota > Cyanophyceae > Chroococcales > Microcystaceae > Microcystis > Microcystis sp. 49638_E5. The sequence continues at coordinate 14,092 of NZ_JAJTDH010000057.1, forward strand.
ATTAGCTTCTCTCCTTCTCTCCTGCTGTGTAGCCTTGGCTGTTTCCCTGTCACCGGCTGCTGCTATGGGAGTCTATGACCTCCCCATTTTAAGCCCCGGAGCGCCCACTTATGTGGTCGATCCCGTTTCGGCCATTAGTGCCGCTAACGAAGGAAGATTAAATAAAGATCTGAAAAACCTCGCCGAAAAAACCGGTCAAGAAGTGAGAATGGTGGTAGTCCGGCGCTTGGATTACGGTCAAAAAATTGACAATTTAGCCGATGATATCCTGAGAGAATGGTATCCTAATCCTGAAGATCGGACTAATCAAACTATCATCGTCCTTGATACTTTAACCAATAAAACTGCTATGCGGGTTGGGGAGGAAGCAAAACCCCTATTAACCGAAGCTATTGCCGATAGTATCCTCTCGGAAACTATGGCGGTTCCCCTCAAAGATGGGGGAAAATATAATCAAGCTTTACTCGATGCTAGTCGTCGCCTAACGGCGGTACTTTCTGGAGAAGCGGATCCCGGACCGCCGGAAGTAGCGACAATTAATATCGAAAGTACTTTTACTACCGCAGAAGAAACTGACGATAAAAACGCCACGATTTGGGTGATAGTTTTACTGGTTTTAGCCACAGTAATCCCCATGGTTACCTATTTTTGGTACGCTGGTTTTGGTCGATAAATTAAATTAATTATCTGGGACTGATACAGCTAAAATATTCTCAGAGATAGCTCAATTCTCAGCCTGTATGAGCAAGATAAAGTAACTTCTGGTAGTAGATTTTAGTTGTGTCAGTTCACCCCATTTACTTAACCTTAATAACTAATGTCTAGACTGGTAAATAAATTACAATCCTATTATCGAGAGGAGGAAGGAACTTACTTAATTGAAATTAAACTTAATCAGTTACAGCAAGTCTTTAATTCTCTCGATCCTTCGCCATTTTTAGATAGAGATTTAGACGATAACGCCGAAAATTATATTATTAACTCTGTGGATGAATTCCCCCTAAATACCCCCCTTAAATTAGTCTTTTATCTTCCCAGTAACGAACAGAATACCGCCCGACATCTGTTACCCTCAGCCTTACATAACTATTTTGACTATCGCCAACAGGGAGAACAAAGAAAATTACGCACAATTTGGCGACAGGGACGCATATCTTTGCTAATTGGTCTCTCCTTTCTTTTTGTTTGTTTGAGTCTCAGCGAATTAATTAGTCGTTTTGGCAGCGCTACATTTATTCACTTCTTAGAAGAAGGATTATTAATCAGTGGTTGGGTGGCTCTCTGGCGACCTTTAGAAATTTTTCTTTACGAATGGTGGCCTGTCAGTTATCAACAAAAAATTTTTGCTAAACTAGCCTACATCCCCATTGAAATCCGTCTCTTAGAGGAACCATCCACCCCAGACTCTTTTCGATAGAGCTAATCCTGCCGATGGCTTGTCTTCAAAGTTACAAAGCTTTTAGTTGAGGCGGTTTATAATAAAAGTAACTCTGTACAAAGCTTATCGGTTTTCAGCTTGGCTATTACTTTCTCCTCAAACTTTTAACTAAGTAGTCGGGCCTAACTTTTTTCAGTCTGGCGATTATTGGCGTTTCATCCCGACAAATCCTGACAAAATTTCATTTAGATAGGAGTCCTAATGTTAATCCGTGTTGGTTATGAATTTGGCTTTGATGCACCCTTACCCGTGGTCATGTTGTTAAAACTTTATCTACACCCCTCAATTTTAAATCAAGTTAGACAATCGGAAAATTTGCAGGTGGAACCAGCAACAAAAATAGAAGAATTTTTAGATAGCTTCGGTAATCGAACCAGTCGTCTAATTTTACCCGACGGACAGATTCGCATTCACAATGAAGCGGTTATCGAGAATGAATGGAAACCCGACATCGTTAATTGGAATGCCCAAGAAATTCCCTTAGCAGAGTTACCAACCCAAGTTTTTCCCTACTTAATGAGTAGCCGTTATTGTGAAGTAGATTTGCTTTCGGAAATTGCCTGGGAACTTTTCGGACAAACTCCCCCCGGTTGGGCAAGAGTACAAGCGGTTTGTGATTGGGTTCATAGTCACATTCGTTTTGGTTACGAATACGCGAGGGTGACAAAAACCGCCTATGATGTCTATCGGGAAAGAACGGGGGTTTGTCGCGATTTTAACCATCTAGCTTTGACTTTTTGCCGTTGCCTAAATATTCCTGCCCGTTATGCCTCTGGATATCTCGGAGATATCGGTATTTCTCCCCAACCTCTACCGATGGATTTTAGTGCTTGGTTTGAAGTTTATTTAGACCATCAATGGTACACTTTTGATGCTCGTCATAACACCCCCAGAATCGGGCGAATTTTAATGACTCGCGGCTTAGATGCCGTCGATGCTTCCCTAACAACTTCTTTTGGTCAAGTAAATTTAACAAAATTTAAAGTATGGACGAGCGATGTTTCCCATCTCTATGCTTAATCAGAGTAAGCGGCCCGCGCATTTAAATTGCTTGTTGAGATGAGGCACTCTTGCAACAGTAAAGGGATTGGGGGAGATTCAGCTAATCTAAGGATAGGCAGTTAAAATGCGTCTTAGCTTAAAACCCCCACCCGACTCCCTACACCCTACACCCCACCAACAAGCTTTTTCAGCAAAACCCAGATAAAAATTACTTTTCTACCTTCACCCGTTGAGTAACGACAACAATCCCATCGCCTTGGATTAAAATCGCCGATAACCAGCGATTTTCCGGTGTTGCTGGGGCCGTTACCCGCTTAAATAAACCGCCGGACTGTAATAATTCCAATTCTAGAGGCTTTGTATTAATATAGCGCTCAATATCTACTTTCTCATCGATCGCCGCTCCGGCCAATAAATCATCCCCCAAAGGTTCGCGGACAATCACATCAAAATCAAATTCTTCACCCACTTTCACCCTTTCCGGAATTCTCACTTGAATACTGGGGGGATTTTTGCCAGTGCTTAACTCAACTCTCTCGCTTAAAATTTCCTGATAAACCAGTTTATTACCTTGAAATTGTTGACGAGAACGAATCGTAGCATTCATTCCCACCACTCGTCCCTGCACCTTTCCCGTCCCGGTAATTTTAGTAATTGTATTGGCCGTTAACTTGTCCCCGGAACGACTCCAAGATTCGAGAGTTGTGGTGTATTGTAGATTGTTATAACGTTCCCAAAAATGAGTTAAAGCCTTTTTAGTTTTTTCGTAGGTCAAGCCATCGGAGTTAGTAAATTTCGGACTATAAAACTCCATTAATTGCTTGAGATTTCGCTCATTAGCCGCCGTTTCGATTTTGGAGATAAGGGTTTTTAAATTAGCCGGAGCAGTTTCTGGCTTTTCGGCCCGCAGACCGGTGGCAAGGGTGAAAGTTAACCCCAAACCTAACAGCAACGACAGGGAAAAATTGAGGGATTGACGAAAAAATTTATCGGGGATCGTGTTCAAGTTACGCATTAGTGATAGTTTGTGTAAGGATCGATCAATAACTATGGTAGATTATTTCATTCTAGGGCTGAATTTACCCTCTCTCGAATTATGGCACGCACTCCAACCCGTCTCTTGATTGCCGCTAGTGGTACTGGTGGTCATTTATTTCCCGCCTTGGCCCTGGCCGAGCGCTTGCCGGATTACGAGATTGAATGGTTAGGAGTTCCAGACCGTCTCGAACAGTCCTTAGTTCCAAAAACCTATCCCCTGCACACCATCCCCATTGAGGGATTTCAAACCCGTTTGGGGTTAAAAACTCTCAAGATTCTGCTTCGTCAACTGTGGGCCATTTGGCAAGTGCGTAGTTTAATCAAAAAACGTCAGATAGCGGCAGTTTTTACCACCGGGGGTTATATCGCAGGCCCGACCATTTTAGCGGCTCGTTTAGCCAATATTCCCGTCATCCTACACGAATCTAACTACATACCGGGCAAAGTCACTAAAGTTCTCGGTCGCTGGTGTGATACGGTTGCCCTCGGTTTTCAGGGAACCGCCAGCTATTTACCCGGCACTCGCAGCACTTGGGTTAGTACGCCAGTACGCGAGCAGTTTCTCATTCCCCAGTCCCTAGATTTACCGATTCCAGAGACTGCTTTTTTAATTGTCGTTGCCGGTGGTTCTCAAGGGGCCGTGGCTCTTAATCAACTTGTCCGACAAAGCGCTCCCCAATGGTTAGAAAAAGGCATTTATATCGTGCATCTAACGGGAGAAAACGACCCCGAAGCGGATAGTTTGCGCCATTCTAACTATTTTTCCCGGCCTTTTTACGACAATATGGCGGGATTATGGCAAAGAGCTAATCTGGCTATCAGTCGCTCCGGTGCCGGCACTTTAACGGAATTAGCGATCACTTGTACGCCTTCGATTTTAATTCCCTATCCTTTTGCTGCCGAAGACCATCAGTTCTACAATGCCAAAGTTTTCGCCGAAGCTCAAGCCGCTTATCTTTATCGTCAAAATGAGTTAACTGCTCAGTTTTTAAGCGAATTAGTCCTCGATTTATGGTCTAACCCCGAAAAATTGGCCGCCATGGCCCAACAAGCTTCTCATCTAGCCATTAGTGACAGTGCCGATTTATTAGCCGATTTGTTGAGAAGAAAGAGTCAAAAAGATAGTTTTTGAAACAAATCGGTCACGCGAAAAGTGAACCCCGGAACCACATCTTCCCCCTCCAAAAAATCTCCTGATGTTAATAATCCCTGCGGTTCGTACCCGGAACGATAAACTAAAACATAGTGTTGACCTGGACTGATAACCCAGAGCAAACGAGTCCCATTGGCAAAATATTCGGCAATTTTGTCCTCGATTTCTGCCACTGTATTCCTTGGAGAGAGAATTTCTACCACTAAATCGGGCCCACCTTCTAAAAAACCCGTCGGCAATTCTTCCAATTCTTGCAGACGTTCCTTGGCAAAAAAAGCTATATCAGGAGAACGTTTATTGCCATTTTTCATAGTAAAAGCAGTGCTGGAGTCCAATAATACACCTAGTTTTCGAGATGTTACTAAAGCGAATAAAGCAGCACTTAAAATAATGGCAATATAACCGTGTAAAGCACCAGAATTACCCAGATTAATTAACTCTCCCTTGACCAATTCGTAACGATTACCATCGTCAGGTAACGCCATAAACTCTGCATCAGTCCATACTTTTGTCTCTGGAGTTTTAATCACAGTAGTTTCTCGAATAGACATAATTTATCCTCGGTAAATATTCACAAGTAAAACCCTTAAAGAATTTCCTGTAACATCCGATTGGCCTGGGAAGCGTAACCACCACCAAATAAATTAAAGTGATTGAGAATGTGGTAGAGATTGTAAAGAGTTTTGCGCTTTTGATAACCGGCATCGAGGGGGAAAACATCGTTATAACCCCGATAAAAAGCCGCCGGAAAACCGCCAAAAAGTTCCGTCATGGCTAAATCTACCTCCCGGTCTCCCCAATAGGTGGCCGGGTCTAAAATTACCGGTTCCCCATCGACGGTAATGGCCGCATTTCCCGACCACAAATCACCGTGGACGAGGGAGGGATGGGGTTGATGCTGACTCAAAATCTCGCTAATAGCGGGAATAACTTGATCCTCGTCGGGAAAATTGCCGCCGCGCTCCTTCGCAAGTCTTAATTGATAGCCAATACGCTGATGAGCGAAAAAATCCGCCCAACTGTTACTAATAGTATTAATCTGGGGAGTAGAACCAATGGTATTATTACAATGCCAACCAAAGCGATCGGACAGGGAAACTTGATGTAAACGAGCTAAATTTCGCCCCATTTTTTCCCAGCTTTGACTATCGCCACCGCCGAATTCTAGCCACTCTAGAACTAAATAACTAGATTTATCGGCAATTCCCCAACAAATTGGCTCTGGAACCCTGATAGTCTTGGTAGCGTGAATTTGCTTTAATCCTAAAGCTTCGGCCGCAAACATGGCTTCTTGGTTCGCTTGGTTAATCTTAACGAAATAAATTAAACCATTGCCACTAACGGCATAACCCTGATTGATACAGCCACCACTAACGGGACGACTTTTCTCGATTTCAAAGGGTTTTTCCGTGGTTTGGGTAATATGTCGAGCAATTTGAGTCCACATAGGTTATCAGTTATCAGTTATCAGTTATCAGTTATCAGTTATCAGATGTAAGTTTTAAGTTAATTAGTTATTTAGTTATCAGATGTAAGTTAATTAGTTATTTAGTTATTTATTTATTTATTTTCATCTTTATCCCTGTTCACTGTTTACTGATTACTGTTCACTGTTTACTGATTACTGTTCACTGATTACTGATTACTGAATTGGTCTCACCACTACCACACCGTAAGCGTTGGGATTTAAATACTCTTGACAGGCATTTTGAATATCCTCTAAAGTGAGGGCTTCAATGTGTTGGGGATAACAAAAAGCCGGTTGTAAATCACCGATCTGAGTATGATAATAACCGTAAAGGTTAGCTCGATCACTCGGTCTTTCATTGCTAAAAATAAACCGATTGGCCACTTGGGTTTTAACTCGTTCCAGTTCAGAAACTGTCACAGATTTCTGTTGAATTTGTCTAATCTGTGCTACGACTTCCCTCTCCACTTGCTCGATATTTTCCGAGGCTAATTGGGCCGAAATGGAAAACACTCCTTGCACTGCTTGGGACATATTACTGGCAGTTATTTGGGAAACTAAGGCCTTTTCTTGGCGCAGAGATTGAAATAATCGCGATACCTTGCCCTGACCAAGAATAGCCGCTAAAACATCGAGAGGATAGGTTTTTTCTAAGTCTCTCAACCCCGGCACTTTCCAAAATAGGATTAAGCGGGCCTGCTGCAAATTTTCATCCTCGTATTCTTGACGGATAATCTCGTTAAAGGGAGCTTCGGGCTGTAGATTGGCGATAGGATGGGAAATAAGCCCAGAATTGCCCTTACTGCCTAAATTATCTAGAGAATCGCTCACAATAGCCATTAAATCATCTACAGGCAAATTACCCACCACCGCCACCGTCATCCATTCGGGACGATACCAAGTCCGATGAAAATCGCGCATTTGTTGAGGAGTAAGATTTTCAATCACTGCCGTCGGACCCAACACCGGACGACGATAGGGTAAAACTTGAAAACAAGTCTCCATGGTGCGATAAAAAGTGCGACGACGGGGATTATCCTGAGAACGACGAATTTCTTCTAAAATAACCTGTCTTTCCCGTTCAAAAGCTTCATCGGGAATTAAAGCTTCTAAAACCACTTCTAGCTGCAGCGGGGCCAGATGGGCGAAGTCCTGCGGGGCAGTGGTAATGTAATAATGGGTGTATTCTTGGCTAGTAGCGGCATTAGTCACCGCTCCCCTCGATTCGATCGCCCGTTCAAATTCGCCACTGTCTAAGTTAGGGGTTCCCTTAAAAACCATGTGTTCGAGAAAATGAGCCATGCCATTGATCTGATCCGATTCTAAGGCCGAGCCGACCTGCAGCCAGACATTGAGATTAACCGCTTCTACCGGTTGACTTTCGGCAATAATCGTTAAACCATTGGCAAGACGGTGCAGAATCGGAGTGTTAAGCGTGGCAGGTTTCCCTAGGATAGCCGTCATTCTTTATTAGTCCTCGGTAATCACTCTGGCAAAAATTGTCACTTTTCTCTATTGTAGTCCCAGATTTTCACAGAGCAAACAAGATCAGGTGTTAGGTGTTAGAAGTCAGTATTCAGGAGACAGGAGACAGGAGATCATTTCATTTATCCTCCCCACACCCCACTTCCCCAATTCATAATTCATAATTCATAATTCCCCACACCCCACACCCCACACCCCACACCCCACACCCCACACCCCACACCCCACACCCCAATTCATAATTCATAATTCTCCTCTTTTGCCTCTGAGAAAAAAAAATGCTACGATAAAACCAAATCAGGCTTCTACGTTGGTGACTGCCTTTCAAGTTTTTTGATCTATGCTTGATTGTGATAAGGGAGCGAATAACCAATTCGTGTGGTAGTAAACCGAGCTTGTACTCGGAAACAGAAACGCGGAATATAAGTTCCCACCTGGTTAACCCAGGTCATAAACTTAGGTAAAACGGCGTAGCGGTCTTTTCAAGTTTTTCGAGCAGATCAGAGTCCCTGTACTTTTTTGGTTTTGCCTTCCGCGCTGGCCAAAAAAGCGCTGATTTATATTTTTTCTAGGTTAAAGACTGCTGTTTTCGGTAACGCTTGTCACCGCTAAATTGTGACAATCCGGACTACACTAGGGAAAATTTATGAATTATTGTTAAGCAATGACTGAAAAACAGCCAAGAGTTGTTATCATAGGCGGCGGATTTGCGGGTTTATACACGGCCAAAGCCCTAAAAAACGCCCCCGTTCATGTTACCCTCATCGATAAGCGAAATTTCCATCTTTTTCAGCCCCTCCTCTATCAAGTCGCTACTGGGGCGCTGTCTCCGGCCGATATCTCCTCACCTTTGCGCTTAATCCTACGGGGTCATGAGAATACAGATATTCTCCTCGATCATGCCATAGATATAGATCCGGTCAAGGGAGAAGTGATCTTGGAAGATCACCCGCCAATCGCCTACGATCAGTTAGTCATTGCCACGGGAGTCAGTCATCACTATTTTGGCAATGATCAATGGCAGCCCTACGCTCCAGGGTTAAAAACCATTGAAGACGCAGTAGAAATGCGTCGTCGCATCTATCTCGCTTTCGAGAAGGCCGAGAAAGAAATCGATGCCGAAAAGCGGCAAGCTTTATTAACTTTTGTAATTGTCGGTGGCGGACCGACGGGGGTAGAATTAGCAGGAGCGATCGCTGAAATTGCCCACGGTGCGCTTAGGTCTGATTTTCACCAGATTAACCCCACAGAAGCGAAAATTTTGCTCTTAGAAGGGATGGATCGGGTATTACCTCCCTATGCGCCCGATTTATCCGCTAAAGCTGCCGCTTCTCTCATAAAATTAGGGGTGACAGTGCAAACTAACAGCATCGTTACCAATATTGTTGAAGGTTGTGTCACGGTCCGTCAGGGAGAAAAGACGACAGAAATCGCCGCCGAGACAATTTTATGGGCAGCAGGGGTAAAAGCATCGAGAATGGGGCGAATTTTGGCCGAAAGAACCGGGGTAAATCTCGATCGCGTCGGCCGGGTAATCGTCGAACCCGATTTAAGTATCGCTGGTTATGCCAATATTTTTGTGATCGGGGATCTGGCTAATTTTGCCCATCAGGGAGATAAACCTTTACCCGGAATTGCTCCCGTGGCCATGCAGGAGGGCGAATATCTGGCCAATTTATTAATTTCTCGCCTAAAAGGGCAAAGTATTAAACCTTTTCATTATATCGATCGAGGTAGTCTGGCAGTTATCGGCCAAAATGCGGCCGTGGTTGATTTGGGATTTGTCAAGTTTTCCGGGTTCATCGCTTGGTTAGTCTGGGTTTGGGCCCATATTTACTATCTGATCGAATTTGATAATAAATTAGTGGTGATGGTGCAATGGGGTTGGAATTATTTTACCCGCGGTCGTGGCGCTCGTTTGATTACGGGAGAGGGGCAGAATTTAGCCTCGGGACAATTGCCGCAAAATCACAGCCAAAATAATAATCTGGCCGTTTCTAACCAGACGGAAACTCTCTCTCCACCGATCATAAAAGTGTGAAAAAATAGCCGTGATTATCCAGTTATCAGTTAGCAGATAAGAACAATCGATCATGAAAATAGAACATCCTAAAAGTCTAGAAATTACCCCAGAGGAAAGCCAAGAATTAGAATATTTACGAGTTACAATTGAACGAGCGATCAAAGATGGTGTGATCACAAGAATAGAATTTGAATCGATTAAAACGATCATGTTTTCTAACAAGAAAAACAATCCCGACCAAATCCTTCGGCAAGTGACACTCTATCGCCATTTAGTCGTTGAAAAACTGAATAATAGCGAACTAATTTTTGAATCTCCTCAATAGGGTGAAATGCTGTTGTAAGCTGCCCGCGCATTTAAATTGCTTGTTGAGATAGGGTGCATCTCACATTTGCAGGAATACCGACAATCAGCAATTGTCAGTGACTCTTAGATGATGACAAATGTATCAGCAGCTGCGTGTAAGCATCCCACCGAAAAGCTAATGCGCGGGGGGTTTGGGGGCGGCGCCACGCCCCCAACGGGGGGTTTGGGGGGTAGAACCCCCCAAAAGCTTGGATTGAGTAATAAAATCGGAAGTAATGCCCAATTTTAGCCGAGAGTTTCCAAGTAAAAATCCCAATTGGTAGATTGACAAAAATGAGATGCACCCTTACCTCCTGCCTTTTGCCTTTGTTAGCCTATTCTTTTTTGTCGCTACCCGGAAAAGCTCGACCTTGAATATTTTCTAAAGCTGAAACTGCCGCTTGGGAACCGGCGATAATATCTCGTTCTTCTCCCCCTAAATATAAGCGGCCAAAACTGCCCACGGAAGTAACGTGTAGGATATTAATTAAAGCAGCTTTTTCGGCCTGATTAGCGGCTAGGGAAGCGTAGGCGGCCGGTTGTACTTCTAAAACGTATAAAGTCTGTCCTGCCATTAACATCATACCCCGAGAACTACGGTTAATTAATTGGGCTTGGTAAGCGTCAATGTTGCGAATAATTTGGCTGGAGACAATTTGCGGTTTCAGACAATCGCGCTGACTAACGCCTAAATACTGCAAAATTGCCTGACCGGCCGCCCTGACCTCTCCCTGACTGCTAGAATGGAGTTCTAAGAGTCCGTAGAGTCGTTCTACGAATAGAACCCCCGGACGAACCACGGCGGATTTGAGGGCAATATCGGTGATGCGATTAATCTCGATGCCGGGGGAAATTTCAATCCAGAGGGAAGCATCCCCGGGTAAGGGTAAAAATCCTTGGGCGACTGTACCGATGTAAGCAGCGTGTTGAAGCTGTAAATTGTCAAGATAAACGTAACTGCGAAGTTCTACACCCAAGCTAATTTCTCCCTCTCTGGTCTATCTTAAAAGTTATGGGGACAGTGATAGGTTCTGCCGCCCTATCGATCGCCTTGAGGCGACAGTGAGACCTAAAATGTCTTTAAGTGCCGTTTCTGTCCTCTAGCAAATCCCCATTCCAACCCCGGAGCGACGATTAATCAATCCTTAATTAGGGCTTAGGCATTACCATCTTTCACTATAGTATAGAATTGACGGCCTTTAAATTTGCTGGGGAGAAGGGGTAAAAAACTATAATTATGGGTACAAACTGAGGAAAAACCAGCATGACGATTCTTTTAGGGGGAGATATCGGGGGAACTAAAACCATCCTGCGTTTAGTGGATTGCCAAAACTCACCGGATAGTCCCCAACCCCGGCTAATTACTCTCGATCAAGAAATTTATCCTAGTGAACAATACCCCGATCTGGTGCCGATCGTCCAGCAGTTTTTGGCCCGACAAACCACTATTCCCCCAGTGGCAAAAGCTTGTTTCGGTATTGCCGGTCCAGTGGTTAACAATAGTTCCGAATTGACCAATTTAAGTTGGTCCCTAACTGGCGATCGCCTAAGCCGCGAGCTGCAGATTGAGCGGGTAAAATTAATTAATGATTTTGCGGCGATCGGTTATGGGGTGTTAGGATTAGCCCCAGAGGAGCTGCACAATCTACAGTCGGCCCCCGCAGTACCAGAGGCCCCGATTGCGGTTATCGGTGCGGGAACTGGGTTAGGAGAGGGTTTTTTGATCCCTGTCTCGAAGGGTACATATCGGGTGTTTGGTAGTGAGGGTTCCCACGCCGATTTTGCCCCTCGATCGAGTTTAGAATATCAACTATTAAATTATCTCTTGGAACTCTATAATATCGAGCGAATTTCGGTGGAGCGAGTGGTTTCTGGCCCTGGAATCACTTCTATCTATCGATTTCTCCACGATAGTAACTATAGTCAGTCATCACCGGCCATGGCGGAAATTTACCGCACTTGGTTAGCAGAAATGGGTAAACCGCAAAAAACCGTCGATTTAGCGGCTAAAATCGCCAGTTTTGCCCAAGATAACTCGGATGATCTCTGTTATCAAACCATGAAAATCTTTGTCGAGGCCTACGGTGCGGAGGCGGGCAATTTAGCCCTCAAGTTGCTTCCCTACGGAGGATTATACATAGCGGGGGGGATTGCGGCCAAGAATCTTCCCCTAATGACCGAGGGGAGCTTTATGAAGGCTTTTCGCGCTAAAGGTCGCATGGCAGAGCTATTAAGCAATATTCCCGTCCATATCGTCCTTAATGCTCAAGTGGGACTGATGGGAGCGGTTTACTGCGCTAGTCAGCTATGAGGGGGGGGTTTAGTGGAGATGGCTAGGGATTATTTTCAGAATATTATCGCCCCGCAGGCGGGCCAGATTGCTCTTTATTGGCCCTGCCTGTTGCCGATGAGTTCAGATTAAAAGGATTAAAAATTATGGCTCTCCTAGACTGAGTATGATCAATTAGTAGCAAAATGCCAATTTAAGAGGACTCTTCGCCTAAAGTTATCAGACAAGACTTTTAGGACTATCTTGCGGAAGAAACTATCAGTATAGACCTCGTTTCCACACAGAAACCAGAAGAGCCTCATTCCTTATCAGTGATCAGATTGCAGTTTTAAGTAGAAGGTGTTAGCTGAAAACTTCGGAACTTTCTTTTCCCCGATTACTGTTTACTGTTCACTGTTGACCGAAAAATCCCCAAATACCCTAACGGATCACCGCTCACTGAATAATTATGTCTCAAAAAAACGAAACAACTGCTTTAATAATCGCTCTTTTAGCCACTGCGGGCATTTTAGGTGGGGGTTACTTCTGGCTACAAAGTCAATGTGCTGCAGGTAAAGAATTTTTTCTCTGTGGCAGCGGTAAAAGTCCGCAAAAATCCCCAACATCGGGAAGTGCCTCCTCTCCCTTACCCCCTCCCCCTTCCCCCCAGGGAGTGGTCAGTTTTGCCCCACCGACTTCTATCCCCAGTGGCACGACAATTCGCATTAACGGCTCCACCAGTATGGTACAGATTAATCAAGCCTTAAAAGCCGCTTTAACTGCCAAATTTCAGGGGGTAGAGGTCTTGACAAATGCTCAAGGATCTGATAGGGGATTAGAGGAAGTGTCCCGGGGGGTGATCGATATTGCGGCGGTGTCACGACCTTTAACCGAGTCGGAACGCTCTCAGGGATTGGCTTCTAGTCCGATCGTTCGAGATGCGATCGCTGTTGTGGTGGGAGTAAAAAATCCTTTTGCGGGGGGGTTAACCACTGCCCAAGTTAAAGATATTTTTACCGGAAAAATCACCTCTTGGTCGGAGGTGGGCGGTTCTGCAGCTACTATTCAAGTGATTAATCGTCCTCCTATTAGTGGCACTTATCAAAGTTTTCGTCAGGAAGTGCTGCAAGGGGGAGAATTTGGTACAGGAACTAATTTCAAAATGATGGATAGGGATGCCACTACCCCAATTTTGCGAGTTTTAGGACTGAATGGCATTAGTTACGCAACCTATAGCCAAATCGCCGACCAAAAAACCGTCAGGGCGCTCGCTGTGGACGGAATTTCAGCCAGTGAACCTAATTATCCCTGGCAGCGTACCCTTTACTACGTTTACAAAGAACCTGCTAGTGAAGCGGTCAAAGCTTTTATGGGTTTTGTGGCCTCTAGTGATGGTCAAGAAGCGATTTTTCGGGCTAATGAAGACTTACAAAAGTAGTTAGCGAGAATATCTGAAAATCTGGGAAATTTTACGCCTTGCATGACTAGGGTAAGCATTGCCTATTTTACTGTGGAGACGGGGAAGCATTGAGAATGGTTAGCTGAACACCATTATCTTTTTCATAAACGATCGCCACGGGAATGGTCAACCTGGAATCTTTTTTCGGTAGATATGAAATTAGAAATTTCTCAGGTGAGACGAATGGAGTCATAAATTAAGTTATTCATTCCCATCGGCGATTCTACTGTTAAAATCAGAAAAAAGACGAGCTTAAGGTGGTATTGATGTCTATCATTAAACGGCGCAAATTTTTGGTTGGCTTGGTTTTGAGCCTTTTTTTCCATCGATTCTCAAACCAAAGCGTTTCAGCGCAGGAAAGTCAATCAGTCAACATTCAGTGGCGCGTTCCCGCAGAACAGGTGAACACTGTTCGGGAAGAATTGAACTTTGAAGGGCAAGTCATTCCAGACAAGTCAACGATAACGGATGATCGGGGATTACCCCTTATTTATATTTTAATTGGGGCAGTTGCTTTGGGGCAGATTGCCACAACTTTATTAGAAATTTATAAAGATACTAAATATGGAGGAGTTATTGTCCGTAAAAACAAAAAAGGAGAATTGTTAATCGAAAACAACGCAAATTTAGAACGAGGGACAATTATTATCGATCAAGGTAATGAAGTCAAGATAATTTTTAGAGAAAAAAACGATCCAAAGGCAACCGAACTCATCCAAGCACTAACCCCATTAATAAAATGATGTGGAAGGAGTAAGGTAATGAAAAAGGCTTTTTGGGGATGTTTGGCATTAACGGGAATAACAGCTAGTCTTGTTGGTATAAAAATAGCACAAGCTCAGCGTAATTCCTTGATCGTAAAAGATGCTAATGGGAAAGAAGTTATTGTTTATCAAGAAAGCCATGCTTTAGTTATTTGGGCTGGAGATTATAAAAATTGGGGAAAATTAAATAACCTTCAATATGAAGCGAAAGAGGTCGTAACGGCACTACAAAAACAAGGATTTCAGGTTAGAGAAATTCCCAATCCCAATCGAACTAAATTGAGTAATGGGATCAAGGATTTTATCGATGATTATGGTTATCGACAGAATAATCGTCTAGTGATTTTTTTTGCAGGGCATGGTTACACTCGTCAGCAGACCAAAGGATATTTAGTTCCCGTTGATGCACCCGATCCGATTGTTGATGAACAGGGCTTTCTGAAAGCGGCATTGTCAATGGAACAGATTAATTCTTGGGCAACTCAAATGGAGGCAAAGCACGTTTTATTTGTGTTTGATAGTTGTTTCTCGGGAACGATTTTTAAACAAAGATCTAATGGAGAGGATGCGGGAAATGCTTATATCCGAGATGTGATGAATAAACCCGTGAGGCAATTTTTAACGGCTGGTGATGCGAATGAAAAAGTTCCTGCAAAAAGTGTATTTACGCCGCTATTTTTGAGAGCATTAGAAGGGGAGGCTGATTATACAAAAGATGGGTATGTAACGGGAAGTGAATTAGGTCTTTATTTGACGCAACATCTTCCCAATTTAACAAGGGGAAATCAACATCCTCAATTTGGGACGATTCTAGATGTTAACTTAAATCGGGGAGATATTGTTTTTCGCTCATCTATAGCCGTAGTATCCCCCCAACCCAGTCCATCACCTCCCGTGCTTACGCCACCGAAACCAACACCATCAAATCCGCCAATCCAACCGCGATCGACCCTCATCTCCTCAACCACTGGCGTGGACTATACAACGCTACGAGAACTCCTGCAACAAAAGAAATGGAAAGAAGCTGATCAAAAAACGTCTGATCTCATGCTAGCGGCAGCTAAGCGAGAAGCGATCAATGAAGAATCCGCCAAGAAATTTTCCTGTGAGGATTTGCGGATGATCGATCGAGAGTGGTTAGCGGCTTCTGGTGGTAAGTTTGGCTTCTCGGTACAATTGGCGATCTATAAGCGGACAGGCAATTCCATCGGCAGCTATAATGACAAAGCTTACAGTCGCTTTGGAGATGCCGTCGGATGGCGAGCAAACGGGATTTGGAAATCTAGTGATGAATTAACTTTGGGTACAAACGCATCATCTATTGCACCCGAAGGACACCTCCCAGCCGCGGTTTGGCCGACCGGCGACCGGGGTTTGCTTGGTCTTTCGCGTTTGTATATGGATAGGGAGGAGGGTGGGTGGCTCTGGTGGCGGCTCTCGGAGTGCAGCCTATAAATCTTAGCCTATAAGGCGTTTCGCAGTTTTTTCAAACTCCGATCTTATGAGGTTTCCCTAATGTATAATTATGAGTCAACAAGACAAATTGTTAACTAAAATCCTTCTAGGAAATGCCGATACGAACATTCCCTTTGAGCAGCTTTGTCAACTGCTGAGAAAACTTGTCTTTTATGAAAGAATACGAGGAAGTCATCATATTTTCATTCAAGAAGGAATTGAAGAAATTTTAAATCTACAACCTAAACAAGGAAAAGCAAAGACTTATCAAGTCAAACAAATTCGTAATCTAATTTTAAAATATAAATTAGGAGGGAAAGATGAAAATTAGCTATGAATTAATTATTTATTGGAGTGAGGAAGATCAAGCTTTTATTGTTGAAGTTCCAGAATTAGCAGGATGTATGGCAGATGGAGAAACCTATCAAGAAGCTGTACAAAATGCTGAACTTGTTATTCAAGAATGGATTGAAACTGCAAAACAACTAGAACGAATCATTCCTGAACCAAAAGGACGACTATTATTTACCTAATAATGAAGTTTCTCTCGCCGCAGCTTGTGAATTGTAGCATATAAGGTGTTTCGGAGTTTTTGCAAAATCCGACATTTGAGGTTTAATTTAGGCAAACACTACAATTGATATTGTAATCATTGCCATTTATAACCGCTTCTTGAGGTTCTTTACTCGGCAGATAATCGGCTATTGCGATTGATGTTTGACGTAGGTTCGTAATACATCATTAATTAGGTCGTGATAGCTCTTTTCTTGAGCATGATTCCTAAACCACTCAAGGATTTCTGAATCCAACCTGATACTAATTTGCTCTGTTTGTGGATTTGGTTTGACCAGTTTAGCATTCTTGAAAAATTCATCATCTAGGGGAGGAATATCTGAATAATCAATATCCTCATCGGACATTTGCATAAATTTCTCCTGTCGCTCTTTAAGAGGCATATCAAGGGAAAATTCAGGGTTGCTCATAGCGTTTTCTCTCCCGTTCATTGGCTTTTCTGGCTGATATGAGAAGAATGCTTTGACTTCTTTGAGTGTGAATAACTACGATGATCGCTTTCTTTTCTTGGGTGGCAAGCGTTATTTGCCCTATTGAAACAAATCTCGTTTCCCCATAGTTGCATCGGGTATCCTCAAAGGTCAGGATAGAAGGATCAGCGAATATAGCGATCGCTTCCTCGAAACTGATACCGTGTTTGATGAGATTGCTTTGGTTTTTATTGTTGTCCCAGTCGAAGACCATATCATCAATATATACATTTTTGTGCGTACAAGATCAAAGCATCTGATCAATCGCTTTTTCTGGGAATGAAAAGTAATTCATTGATCTATTCGGCTCTTCTGGTTTCTGTGTGGAAACGAGGTCTATACTAGAGTTCTTCCATAATTAATTTTTGAGAGTGCAAAAATGAGAAAAATAGGCATAAAATCGCATAAAATCACTAAATAGAGCATTTAATTGATTAATGCTCATTCTTAATTTTCCTGACTCCGAGACTACTGGCTCCTTACTCCTCACCTAACGGAAGATTTTTGATTTTTGCAAGAGGTCTAGTACAAAAATTCTGCACTATCCATAGCATGGGAATGGGAGTTAGAAGACAAAACAGGATAGACTTTTCTCTAGTCCGATCGATTTTGAGGGCCATGAAGGATTTATTGGCAATTTTTAGCAAGGAATTAAGCTCCTGGTTTCGGCGCTGTTGGTTAGCGGTACTATTAACCGGCAGGGTTTTTTACTTCCTATTCACACGCAAACCCGATTGGCGCGTCACCCAAGAACAAATGGTGGCAGCCGGGCCCGCCTCGCTGATTATAGCCATGATCACGGCTGCGGTGATCGGGATGATCTTTACTATCCAAGTGGCCCGGGAGTTCCAAGCCTTGGGCGCCGGCAGTATGGTGGGGGGAATTTTGGCCCTTGCTCTCGGTCGGGAACTCTGTCCGATTATGATGGCGATCGTGGTAGCCGGTCGGGTAGGATCGGCTTTTGCGGCGGAAATCGGTACCATGAAGGTGACAGAGCAGATCGACGCACTCTATATGCTCAAAACCGATCCCGTGGAATATCTGGTGCTGCCCCGTTTAATTGCCTGTTGTCTGATGGTTCCCGCTTTGAGTGTTATGGCATTGCTGATCGGTTTGGGTAGCGGTTTGCTGGTCGGCCAAAGTTTATACGGGATTGCTAATTCAGTTTTTCTCGACTCGGTTCGCGGTTTTCTGCGCGTGGGAGACGTGCTGAGTGGACCAGTTAAAGGGGTGGTTTTTGGGGCTTTAATCGCGATTATCGGCTGTAATTGGGGTTTAACGACCGATGGCGGTGCTAAAGGAGTCGGCCAAGCTACGACCGCAGCTGTAGTCACTATGCTCTTAGCGATTTTTGTATCTAATCTGCTGATGACTTGGATCTTGTTCCAAGGATCTGGTAATAGTTCGGTTTTGTTTGGACAGTAAATTAGTTAAAAACGCTCATTTTCTAGCCATTGTTCTAAGTCCTCTACTGACTGAAAATATAATAAAGCCTCTCCTAAGTTTTCTAAATTTTCTAGGGAAAGACTTTGGATATTGGCGGATAATTCGGCAGAAATGCCACCTATACGCCTATTTAATTGACGTAAAACCAGGTTAGCCTCTCCTTCTTGTCTTCCTTCCCCTTTGATTTCCTGATAGATGACAGATTCCTTCATAATATCTTTCCTCAACAATTGTTGAATATTGATTATCCCTAGGTTGAGATTAAATTATCTCTAATATCCATCGGGGAAATATTTAGCAAGACAAGCGGAACAAATTCCTGCTTTGCTAAAATCATCTCCATAGTCTTGTACGTTAGCTGATGCTTGACCACAGCAGGAACAAATTTGAAATATCGTTGCTATCGTTCTCTGTTCTTCCACATCGTCAAAATCAGAAAAACACTCATTACTGAGAATTTCGCCGATATTGACATCGCAACGGAATGATTCTTTAATTATGTCCAAAACTATCGACTGTTGTTCTTCAAAACTTAGGGACTGAAACGCCTTATTTTTCAAATACAATCGACCTAACATTGCATTGACGGCATAACTAGCTTGATGATCTGACATAATGATAATAGAGGGAATTAATAGAATAAAAATAACCGCAGTAAATTAGTTAAAAACGCTCATTTTCTAGCCATTGTTCTAAGTCCTCTACTGACTGAAAATCTAATAAAGCTTCTCCTAAGTTTTCTAAATTTTCTAGAGAAAGACTTTGGATATTGGCGGATAATTCGGCAGAAATGCCACCTATACGCCGATTTAATAGACGTAAAACCAGGTTAGCCTCTCCTTCTTGTCTTCCTTCCTCTTTGATTTCCTGATAGATGACAGATTCTTTCATAATGTCTTTCCTCAACAATTGTTGAATGATGTCTTTGTTTAATACTAATCCAGCGAGAATTGCGGTGGAGGCAGCCAGATTGCTTTGTTCTCGACTGTCGCTGATTTGTTCGATTTTTTGGGCGATTTGCCGCAGTAAATTCTCTTGCTCCTCAGCTTGAGCTAGTATAGCAAAGGGCAATAGTCCTGGTGCTTGCAATAAGGGTTCATAGGGTTGTTCCCATAGTCTAATCACCTCAAATTGATGATAAGTTTTTCCCTGTTGATAGTCATTCTGTCTGACTAGGGGTAAGGTACTCCTCCTTAGATAAATCACTACCTGATGGATAGGTTTGCCCTGATAGCGTCGATAGAGTCTTGTGGCATAATCGAGCATTCTATAGGGAATATCCTCTTTAGGGTCGGTTTGGAACTCAATATGTAAGATTAATTCTTCTGACTCTAAAAAGATTAAACTATCGGCTCTTATCGGCTCCAATGACAACTCTGAGGGTTTAATTTCGGTTAAATCTAAAGGTTTACCTAATAACCAAGTGGCTAAATCTCTCGAATATTCCAGGGCGATAAATTTACAAGTAGAATCATACATTAGTCTTGACTATATTTTACCTAAAATGTCGGATGAATGCCCCCGCTAAATTTTTCGACAAGATACTCACCTTTGCGGGGGATGAAATCCGACCAGGATATTGACTGCGAAGCACGATTTTAATTCTACCATTTGTAGGTAAACTGTGTTATACTTAATTGATACAGGGTCGAGGATTAATCGATGCTAGTCGTAGAAGCCAAGTTAAAAAATGGGACACCAGAGCAATATCAACGGCTTGATGAAGCTATCAAAACTTCTCAGTTTGTGCGTAACTCTTGTGTTCGTCATTGGATGGACAATAAGGGGACAACCCGCAATGATCTCCAAAAACTTTGCTCGGTACTAGCTAACAATAAAGAGACCCCTTGGGTTAACAAATTAAACTCTCAAGCTCGTCAATCGGCTGCTGATAGAGCCTGGCAATCAATTACTAGGTTTTACCAGAATTGTCATGCTAAGATACCGGGGAAAAAGGGTTTTCCTCGATTCAAAAAGTATAGCCGTTCGGTTGAATACAAACTAACGGGCTACAAACTATCAGATGATCGACGTAAAATCAGATTTACTGACGGTTTTAAAGCAGGAGAATTTGATTTATGGTGTAGTCAAAAGACATTAGTTTATGGCTCTTCGGGACTTGGTATGGTTCGATGTGGGGGCATAAATCGACTCAATCCTTATCTGGCAAGAGATTTAATTGATTAGTTCGCTCCAGATCGCAAACAATTGACAAAAATTGCGGCAATGTCTGTCTCTATAAAGGTTTCATTCCTTATAACCTCGTCCATTGCATAAGACAAACCGAAGAACCTAGTTTATTATTCAGAACAACAGATTAAACGGGTAAGAGTTGCGCCAATTCAAAAATGAAACGCATCAACCTCAAGAGTTGATAAAGAAAGGCTCATCAGGTACTGTCTGATCATTAACAAAAACAAATCAGACCCAAAATGAGCCACCAACATCTTAACATAGAACAAAGAAACTTGCTCTACCAACTTAGTCAGG